>CAZOIX010000879.1:0-2318 GCA_964579685.1 uncultured Mycobacterium sp. | reverse complement strand
GCTGGACCCTGCTGGGGCACCCGATCGACGATCAGGCGATGGTCGAGCTGCTCGAGCCGATGCGTCCGCACCGCCACCGCGCGGTCCGCCTGCTGGAAGTCAGTGGTCTGGCGACCAATCCGCGGTTCGGACCGCGGCAGGCAATCCCGAAACTTGCCGATATGTGACACACGTTTCGTCGGTGTTTTTCTTGCCGACTGGCGGGTACCCGACGCGGGACGATCGATCAAGCGAAGGAGCTCTCGATGACTGCGTTCACGATTCCCGGCCTTTCGGACAAGCAGGGCGCCGAGGTCGCTGAGATTCTGCAGAAAGCGCTCAGTAGGTACAACGACCTGCACTTGACCCTCAAGCACGTGCACTGGAATGTCGTCGGCCCGAATTTCATCGGCGTACACGAGATGATCGACCCGCAGGTCGACCTCGTCCGCGGATACGCCGATGACGTCGCCGAGCGCATCGCGGCGCTCGGCACCTCACCCAAGGGCACACCGGGCGCGATCATCAACGACCGCACCTGGGACGATTACTCGGTCGAACGTGACACGGTGCAGGCGCATCTCGCAGCGCTCGACCTCGTCTACACCGGCGTGATCGAAGACACCCGTAAGGGCATCGATCGCCTCGAGGAACTGGACCTGGTGTCACAGGACATGTTCATCGAGCATGCGGGCGAGCTGGAGAAGTTCCAGTGGTTCGTCCGGGCCCACCTGGAGAACTCCGGCGGACAGTTGGCGAACGCGGGTGCCAAAACCGAGAAGACCGCCGCAGGCCGGGCGAAGAAGAAGGCAACCGTCAAGTAGTCGGGGTCGAACCTCCGCCGTCGACGGGGTTGCAGCGGTTGACGATCAGCGGATCGGTCTTGGTGAACGGGAAGACGGGCAGGTCGTCGATGTGCATGTTGAACGTCGCCGCCAAGACTTCCCGCGAGTAGGCGCTCGCCGAGGCGCGGTAGCCGATGTCGCCGGGCATGGGCTGGTCGAAGAAGATCGCGAAATGAATGTCGGGGGCGTCGACGACCTCGATGTGGTGCGGGTACGCACGCGGGATGAAGTAGACGTCGCCTTCGGTGAGGTAGTAGGTGTCCACTGAGCCGTTGGGGTCCATCACGGTCATTCGCCCGTTGCCCTTGTGCACATAGCCCAGTTCGGCGGTGATCGGATGCCAGTGGGGTTCGCGCATGCCGTCTTCGCGGATCCGCAACGAGTACATCGAAAGATCCTTCAGCGCAGGCCAGTACTGCGCCCGCGCAAGCCTTGCCGAGCCTACCGCGACGCCGATCGCCGGACTCTGCGCCTCGACGGCGAACTTGTGCGGATCGTCGAACCGCGCAGTCGAGGGCACGTCGGGATCACCTGTGCGCGCGGCGAATTTGCGGTCGGTGGTGTCGCGGCGCATCTGGGCGAAGTCGGAAGCGGGCAGGTCGTAGGTGTTGCCGAGCACGGCGTCCGTCATCGCCCCGAAAGACGCTGCCAGACCGAAGTCTTCGGGCCTCTCACTGCGGAACGCGAGGATGAATTCGGCGGGCTCTTCGCCGATGTTCTCGATGTGATGCAGTGAGCCGGAGTCGATGTGGAACATGTCGCCGGCCCCGACGGTGAAGCTGGAGAACTTGCTGTAGCTGTCGAGCACCGATACCAGCGAGGTGCCGGAGATGCAGTAGGTGAGTTCGTTGCAGTTGGCATGCCAGTGCGGAGTGCGCATCGCACCGGGGTTGACGACGATCCGCTTGATCGACATACCCGACAGGATCGGGAACGTGTCGGCGGTGACCCGCGTGATCGATCCGAGGTCGTTGTGCTCGACCACTTCGCCGTCGGTCAGCGAGGTGGCGTGGAGGCTGGGGGTCCGGAGTGTGGATGTCATGGCCACATGCTTGCCGCGAAAGCGGCGTTGCGGAGAGATTTCGGTGTTATGCGGTCAGGTGTAGGCGGTCAGCCGCGCGACGATGGCCACTTCGCCGTCGGGACCGATCGCCTGGGCCTCGCCGATGCCGCTGCGGCGACCCGTGCGCAATGCGGTTCCGACATAACGCGACTCGGGGCTGCCATCCCGGGTACTGAAGAACTGGCGGATGAAGTTGACCCGTAGCGATGCGGTCCGCAGTGGCCGGGCGTCGCGGCCGGTGTTGATCGCCGCGGACGCCACCAGTTCGAGCGCCATGGCCGACACACCGCCGTGCACGATGCCGAGGCTGTTGTTCAGCACCGGGTCGGCAAGCTGCTGAAGCACCATCGCCGCGCCGCCGCTCTCTGCGACCCGCACCGCCATCCGGTCGCTCAGCACGCCGGGCGGCAACGGGCCCGTGGGGCCGTTGC
>CAZOIX010000878.1:0-2322 GCA_964579685.1 uncultured Mycobacterium sp. | reverse complement strand
ATTTCAGGTCCCGCACACCGGCGCGGCAATCCGCCCAACGTGGTGGAGACCGACCCACGGACCTGGCTTTTACTGGCCACCGGCCTTCTGGATGTGGCGGCGGCGGCCGACAGCGGTCGGTTGCAGTTGTCGGGCTCGCGTGCCGGTGAGGTGGCCGCGTGGCTGCCGTTGGTCGGCCTGGATCGTTAGCTTCGCCACACACCCGAGCGCGCGCGGTCGGTGGGGCAGCGCACCCGTGACCAGGAACGTCACCGGCGACGTGGGTGTATCGGGGAATTGCCAGACGCCCGCGACGGTTGATTTCTCCCGACGACATCCCCCGGTCTATTCCGTGATTGACCAGTGATGAACGTAGACTGAACGCGTCTACCCACCCCGCCCTGGGAGCAGCCATATCGTGACCGGCCAGCAGACCGATCAAGAACCCCGCGAAGAGTGTGGCGTATTCGGCGTCTGGGCGCCGGGTGAAGAGGTCGCCAAGCTCACCTACTACGGCCTCTACGCACTGCAGCATCGTGGCCAGGAGGCGGCGGGCATCGCCGTCGCCGACGGCTCCCAAGTGCTGGTGTTCAAGGATCTGGGCCTGGTCAGCCAGGTCTTCGATGAGCAGACGTTGGCAGCCATGGAAGGCCATGTCGCCATCGGACATTGTCGCTATTCGACGAGCGGATCCACCACCTGGGAGAACGCCCAGCCGGTCTTCCGCAACACCGCGGCCGGCACCGGTGTCGCCCTGGGCCACAACGGCAATCTCGTCAATGCGGCCGACCTGGCCACCCGTGCGCGTGAGGCGGGTCTGATCGGCACTCGGGGAGCGCCTGCGGCCACCACCGATTCCGACATCCTCGGGGCGCTGCTGGCCCACGGCGCCGCCGATTCCACGCTCGAGCAGGCCGCACTGGAACTGCTGCCGACCGTGCGGGGTGCGTTCTGCCTGACCTTCATGGACGAGAACACGCTGTATGCGGCACGGGACCCGTACGGCGTGCGGCCACTTTCGTTGGGCCGGCTGGACCGCGGCTGGGTCGTCGCATCGGAGACGGCCGCTCTCGACATCGTCGGCGCCTCGTTCGTGCGCGACATCGAGCCGGGTGAACTGTTGGCCATCGACGCCGACGGGGTGCGCTCGACGCGCTTCGCCAACCCTGAGCCCAAAGGCTGTGTCTTCGAGTACGTGTATCTGGCCAGGCCCGACAGCACCATCGCCGGCCGCTCGGTCCATGCCACCCGCGTGGACATCGGCCGCCGGCTGGCCAGGGAGAAGCCCGTCGAGGCCGACCTGGTGATCGGTGTGCCGGAGTCCGGCACGCCTGCCGCCGTCGGGTACGCGCAGGAGTCCGGCATCCCCTTCGGCCAGGGCCTGATGAAGAACGCCTATGTCGGGCGGACCTTCATCCAGCCGTCGCAGACCATCAGGCAGCTGGGCATCCGGCTCAAACTCAATCCGCTCAAGGAAGTGATCCGCGGTAAGCGGCTCATCGTCGTCGACGACTCCATCGTGCGCGGGAACACGCAGCGGGCGCTGGTGCGGATGCTGCGCGAGGCGGGTGCCGTCGAGGTGCACGTGCGCATCGCCTCACCGCCGGTGAAGTGGCCGTGTTTCTACGGCATCGACTTCGCGACACCGGCGGAGCTGATCGCCAACGCCGCAAGCACCGAAGACGATGTGAGCGAGATGCTCGAGGGAGTGCGGCACGCCATCGGCGCCGACACCCTCGGTTACATCTCGCAGCGCGGCATGATCGCGGCCACCGAACAGCCCGCCTCGAGGCTGTGCTCGGCCTGTTTCGACGGCAACTACCCGATCGAGTTGCCGGGTGAAACGGCGTTGGGCAAGAACGTCATCGAGCACATGCTGGCCACCGCCGCCCGGACGGGCGTTCCGCTGCAGGCCGACAACGACAACGTCTCAGCGCTGCGCCGGCCCTAGCCCACGCGGTCGCATCACGGCGCGTCCAGCACCAGCTTGCCGATCACCTCGCGGTTGGCCAACCGTTGCAGAGCCTTTGGCAATTCATCGAATGCCACCCGCTCGGTGACCGCACAGGCCAGCCGTCCCGCGTTGACGAGGCCGGACAGTTCGGCGTGCATCGCGTCGACCTCGCCCCGCGGGTAGCCGCCGGCGAACACACCGACCACCGATGTGCCGGTCATGACGAGGAGCTGGGTGTCGATGGCCGGCCAGCGGCCACTGGCGAATCCGACGGCGAGCAGTCTCCCGCCTCTGACCAGGGCGCCGTGGGCTTCCTCGGCGGGCTCACCGCCGACCGGATCGTAGATGAGGTCGACGCCGCGCCCGCCCGACGCCGCACGGAGATCCCC
>CAZOIX010000877.1:0-2324 GCA_964579685.1 uncultured Mycobacterium sp. | reverse complement strand
CACACGCCACCGACACGACGATCCTGCAGGCCATCGAGCTATGGAAGATCGTCGACCGGCCGAACCTGCTGATCAAGCTCCCCGCCACCATGGCCGGGCTGCCCGCGATCACCGCCGTGATCGCCGAGGGCATCTCGGTGAACGTCACCCTGATCTTCTCCGTCGAACGCCACCGGCTGGTGATGGACGCCTACCTCGCCGGCCTGGAGAAGGCCAAAGAAGCCGGCCACGATCTGGCCAAGATCCATTCGGTCGCATCGTTCTTCGTGTCCCGGGTGGACACCGAGATCGACAATCGGCTGGAGAAGATCGGCTCCGATGAAGCGCTCGCACTGCGCGGTAAGGCCGGGGTCGCCAACGCCCGGCTGGCGTACGGGGCCTACGAAGAAGTGTTCGTGGGCGGCTCGCGCTTCGAGGCGCTGAAAGCCGACGGAGCGCGCGTGCAGCGACCCCTGTGGGCCTCGACCGGGGTCAAGAACCCGGACTACTCCGACACCCTCTACGTCACCGAACTCGTCGCCCCCAACACGGTGAACACCATGCCGGAGAAGACGATTGACGCGGTCGCCGATCACGGCGTGATCACCGGCGACACCGTGTCCGGCACCGCGGGCGAAGCCCAGGGCGTGTTCGACGAACTGGCAGCGGTCGGCATCGATCTGCCGGACGTGTTCAAGGTGCTCGAGGACGAGGGCGTCGAGAAATTCGAGAAGTCCTGGCTCGAACTGCTGGAGGCGACACAAGGTCAGCTCGACGCCGCCAAGAAATGAGCAGATGGCGTAATCCGCTGCGTGACAAGCGCGACAAGCGGATGCCGCACATCGCGGGTCCGTGTGCGGTGGTCATCTTCGGTGTGACGGGCGATCTGGCGCGCAAGAAGGTGATGCCGGCGATCTACGACCTCGCCAACCGGGGGTTGCTGCCCGCCAATTTCGCGTTGGTGGGGTTCGCCCGGCGGGACTGGTCGGACGAGGATTTCGCGAAACTGGTCCTCGACTCGGTCAAGGATCACGCGCGTACGCCGTTCCGCCAGGAGGTCTGGGATCGGCTGGCGGAGGGAATCCGCTTCGTACAGGGCACCTTTGACGACGATAAGGGCTACGAGCGATTGGCCGAGTCGCTCGACAAGCTCGATGCCGAGCGTGGCACCGGCGGCAATCACGCGTTCTACCTGTCGATTCCGCCCAACGCCTTCCCGGTGGTGTGCGAGCAGCTCAAGAAATCCGGGCTGGCGAACAAGCGGGACGGATCGTGGAGCAGGGTGGTCATCGAGAAGCCGTTCGGTCACGACCTGCAGAGCGCGCAGGAGCTCAACGGCGTGGTCAACAGCATCTTCCCCGAGGAATCGGTGTTCCGCATCGACCACTACCTCGGCAAGGAGACGGTCCAGAACATCCTGGCGCTGCGCTTCGCCAACGAGCTGTACGAACCGATCTGGAACAACAACTACGTCGACAGCGTCCAGATCACGATGGCCGAGGACAT
The DNA here is from genome assembly GCA_964579685.1 of uncultured Mycobacterium sp. Taxonomy (GTDB): domain Bacteria; phylum Actinomycetota; class Actinomycetes; order Mycobacteriales; family Mycobacteriaceae; genus Mycobacterium. Next base: position 839 of record CAZOIX010000877.1, on the reverse strand, counting down.
CGGACTCGGCGGGCGTGGCGGTTATTACGACGGTGTGGGTGCGGCCCGCGACGTCATCCAGAACCACCTGCTGCAGCTGATGGCGCTGACCGCCATGGAAGAGCCCGTCAACTTCGGCCCGGGCGAACTGCAGGCGGAGAAGATCAAGGTGCTGTCGGCCACCCAGGTGATGCAGCCGCTGGACCAGACCACCGCACGCGGTCAGTACGCCGCGGGATGGCAGGGCAGCGAGAAGGTCGTCGGACTGCTCGAGGAAGAGGGGTTCTCCAAGGACTCCAAGACGGAGACCTACGCTGCGATAGCGCTGGAGATCGACACCCGCCGCTGGGCGGGTGTGCCGTTCTTCCTTCGCACCGGAAAACGGTTGGGCCGCAGGGTCACCGAGATCGCACTGATCTTCAAGCGGGCGCCGCACCTGCCGTTCGACAAGACCATGACCGAGGAACTGGGGCAGAACGCGTTGGTCATCCGGGTCCAGCCCGATGAGGGCATCACCACGCGGTTCGGCTCCAAGGTCCCGGGCAGCGCCATGGAGGTCCGCGACGTCAACATGGACTTCTCCTACGGCTCGGCGTTCGCCGAGGACTCCCCCGAGGCCTACGAGCGACTCATCCTCGATGTGCTGCTCGGCGAGCCGTCGCTGTTCCCGGTCAACCGCGAGGTCGAATTCTCCTGGGAGATCCTCGATCCCGTGCTCGACTACTGGGCCTCGCACGGTAAGCCGGAGGCCTATGAGTCCGGCACCTGGGGGCCCGCGTCGGCCGACGAGATGCTGCATCGCATGGGCCGGGAATGGAGGCGGCCGTGACGAGCGCTTGCGCGAGGAACCGACAAGCCCC
>CAZOIX010000876.1:0-2327 GCA_964579685.1 uncultured Mycobacterium sp. | reverse complement strand
CGAGCTCGACCACGGCGCGTTCGACGCTCAGCGGCGCCAGTCCGATCGCCACGACTGCGGCGTCCCAGCTCCACATATGCGGGTACAGCAGCGGCGCGGCGGTGGTCATGGTGCCCAGGTCATTACCGCGCAGCAGGTAGGCGGCGCGGGCCGCGAGTTGCGTCGGAGCGAAGCTGGGATCGGGAGGCATTGCCCTCCATGATGCGACGGACGGCGCGGAGTTGCAGGTCGGTAGGGTGACGACATGCCGACGGCGAGGATCACCGGGGCCTCCCGGGGGCTGGGTACGGCCATCGCCAGGGCGCTCGCGCCGACCCACACGCTGTTCCTCGCGGGGCGGCCGTCGGCGCAGCTCGATGCCGTCGCCGAGGAGTTGGGCGCCACCACATGGCCGGTCGATTACGGCGATCCCGATGCGATCGCCGCGGCCGTCGAACCGATCGTCGCGCTGGATGTGCTGATCCACAACGCCGGCGTCGCGTACCCGGGCACCGTCTCGGAGTCGACCGTCGACGAGTGGCGCGACACCATGGTTGTGAATGTGGTTGGGCCGGTGGCGCTTACGCTGCCGCTGCTCCCGGCGCTGCGCAGCGCCGGCGGCCACGTCGTGTTCGTCAACTCCGGCGCGGGTATCAACGCCTCCCCCGGTCTGGCGTCCTATACGGCGAGCAAGTTCGCGCTGCGCGGATTCGCGGAGTCCCTGCGCAACGACGAGCCGTCGCTTCGGGTCACCTCGGTGCACCCCGGCCGGATCGCCACCGAGATGCAGGAGAATCTCGTCGCCTATGAGGGGCGCGAGTACACGCCGGAGAAATTTCTCAGTCCCGAGACTGTCGCCAAAGTCATAGCCGACGCGGTCAACGCGCCCCGCGACGCGCACATCCACGAGGTCGTCGTCCGCCCCGTGTGATTTCGCTGAGGGCTAGGCGACGATGTTGACCAGTCGGCCCGCGACGACGATCACCTTCTTGGGCGTCGCACCGTTGAGGAACTCCACGACCTTTTCGTCGGCCAGCGCGGCCGCCTCCAGGGCATCGGCGTCGGCGTTCGCGGCCACGGTGATCCGCCCGCGCACCTTGCCGTTGACCTGCACCGGCAACTCGACGGTGTCCTCGACGAGGTACGCGGGGTCGGCCACCGGGAACGGACCGTGCGCCAGCACGGTGTCGTGGCCCAGGCGCTGCCACAGTTCCTCGGCCAGGTGCGGCGCCAGCGGGGCGACCATCAACACCAGCGGCTCCAGCGCGGCGCGCGCCGTCACCCCCTGTTTGGTCAGGTGGTTGGTGTACTCGATCAGCTTGGCCACCGCGGTGTTGTTACGCAGGTTCGTGTAGTCCTCGGTCACCCCGGCGATGGTGCGATTTAGCAATCGGAGCGTGCTCTCTGCGAGCGGCTCATCCGTCACTCTTACACCACCGGTCTGCTCGTCGACCACCAGGCGCCACACCCGCTGCAGGAAGCGATAGGCGCCGACGACGTCCTTGGTCGCCCACGGCCGCGACGCGTCGATCGGGCCCATCGACATCTCGTAGACCCGCAGCGTGTCCGCGCCGTAGTCGTCGCAGATCTCATCCGGCGACACCGAGTTCTTCAGGCTCTTGCCGATCTTGCCGAACTCCTGCGACACCTCGATCTCGCCGTCAGGCCCGGACCAGTAGAACGTGCCGTCGCGTTCTGTGACCTCGGCGGCCGGCACGTACGCGCCGCGGGAATCGGTATACGCAAACGCCTGGATGTAGCCCTGGTTCACCAGCCGGCGGTACGGCTCGCGTGAACTGACGTGGCCGAGGTCGAACAGCACCTTGTGCCAGAACCGGCAGTACAGCAGGTGCAGGACGGCGTGTTCGACGCCGCCGACGTACAGGTCGACGCCGCCGGGGTCGTCCGGGCCGTGCTCGGCCGGCCGCGGCCCCATCCAGTCGGCCTCATTCTCCTTGGCGCACAACTCTTCTTTGTTGTACGGGTCGGTGTAGCGCAACTCGTACCAGGAGCTGCCCGCCCACTGCGGCATCGCGTTGGTGTCGCGGGTGTAGTGCGCCAAACCGTCGCCGAGGTCCAGTTCGACGTTCACCCAGTCGGTCGCCTTGCCCAGCGGCGGCGACGGCTCGCTGTCGGCGTCGTCCGGATCCAGTTGCACCGGTGCGTAATCCGCGATGTCGGGCAGCTCGACGGGCAGCGCCGACTCGGGCAGGGGATGCGCGCGCCCGTCGGCGTCATAGACGATGGGGAACGGCTCTCCCCAGTACCGCTGCCGCGCGAACAACCAGTCCCGCAGCTTGTACTCGACGCGCGCCTGGCCACGCCCATCGGCGACCAGGCGATTGGTG
>CAZOIX010000875.1:0-2328 GCA_964579685.1 uncultured Mycobacterium sp. | reverse complement strand
GCTGGCGGGTCTGGTCGGGATGTCACGAATAGCCACGGGCGCGCATTATCCCGGCGACGTGCTCGCGTGATTCGGCATCGGGGAAGGCGTGGCGGTGCTCAGTTCGCGGATCGTTCCGCCTGTGGTAACGATGCGGCTGCCGACCGCCGACCCACTGCTGGTCGACGCGAAGGAACGGCCTGACGGCGAGGGGGTGGTTCTCGTCTTCAACCCGGCCTCGGGCAGCGGCACCGGGGTCAAGGTCATCGAGCAGGTGCGAGAAACATTGCCACGCACGAAGATTATCGAGGTCGACGACGACGACGACATGGAGAAGGTGCTACGCGCCGCGGCCGAGGAAGGCGAGGTGCTCGCGGTCGGCGGGGGCGACGGAACGGTGTCCTGCGCGGCGGGCATCGCGGTTGAGGCGGGCGTCCCGATGGCAGTGTTCCCCGGCGGCACCTTCAACCACTTCGCCAAGGACATCGGCTGCGAGACCGTGGCCAAGACGGTTGACGCAATCAGGCGGGGCGACGTGTCGTGCGTCGACGTCGCCTCCATCAACGACAGCAATATGGTGATCAACACCGCCAGCATCGGCGCGTACCCGATGTTCGTGCAGACCCGCGAGAAGCTGGAGCACAAGATCGGCAAGCCGTTGGCCGGCGTCTACGCGATGTTCCACACGTTGCGCCACGGCGAGCCGGTACGCATCCAATACGACAACAAGACGCTGCAGACATCGCTGTTCTTCCTCGGCAATTCTGTCTATCTGCCTTCGGGATTCGCGCCGTCGCGGCGTGACCGAATGGACGATGGCCTGCTGGACGTCCGAATTCTCGAGACGGGCCGCAGGCTGGCCCGAATGCGGATCCTGGTGGCGCTGGCACTGGGACGGTTGACGCGCAGCCCGCTGTATCACGAGATGCGGGTGCCGGAGTTCTCGTTCTCCGCCGTCGACGGCCCCACGCCGCTCGCCCACGACGGCGAGGTCGGAGCAGAGATCACCGATGCCACGTTCAGTGTGCGCTACCGGGCGCTTCCGGTGTATCGGCCGCTGCGGTGACCGGTCGCCGCGGTGGTAACAACAGATAGCAGACGACGAAATAGGCGTAGCCCAGTGCCCACCCGGCAATGACGTCGGACGGATGGTGCACGTTGAGCACGACACGGCCGATACCGACGAAGATGACGATCAGCGCACCGAGAACGGCGAGCCATCCCCTCAGCGGCGGGTGGACGAAGGGCCAGACGATCGTCAACAACGCGAGCACACCGACCATCACACCGAGGGCGTGACCGGATGGAAACGACATCGACTGCGCGGACACCAGCGCTGTCTCGGGGCGCGGCCGGGCGGCCACGTACTTCGCAAGCTCGATCAGCGGTCCCGACAGCCCCGCGGTGATCAACAGAAATCCCACGAGCCGCAGGTTGCGACGCCACAGCGCCACCACGACAACGACCAGGCCGACCAGCCGAAAAGCGCTCGGTCCCAGCACCGTGCAGAACACGTCCCATGCGGTTACCCAGCCCGGATGCGTGGCTCCGTAGTCATGCGCCCGGTCCAAGGCCACCGAATCCATGCCGGTCAGCCATTTCCACTGGGACACATAGCCGATCCACATCAGCGCGTACACACCCACTGCCGCCATAGCGGTGCCCAGGAGCCAGCGCGTCCTGGGTGTCATACATCTAGCTGTACCAGCTGCGGCCAGTGCGGCGTTCCTCGCCACTGAGCTACGGTGCCTGTATGGCGGTGTTTCTGCGTAAATTGCTGCGCATCGGCGGGCTACCCGACGAGCTGCGCGCAGAGGTCGAGGGCGAGGGAATCCTCTATCTCGCCGAGTACGTGCCGGTGACGCGACGGTTCAGCGGCAAGATCCCCGGCAAGCGGGCACATGGCGACGTGTCGAGCTATGTGGGCTCACTGGTGCTCACCAATCAACGTATCCTGGGCACGCTGTCGTCGGTGCCGAGGCTGGCCGGTCGCACGATCGATGCGCGTTGGGACGCAGCGCAATCCGGGGCGGTGACTGCCGAACTGTCAGAAGCCGGCTTGCACCTCGAGGTCAATATCAACGCCGTCGACCCGCGCTGCGAGGGTCGGCTTTCGCTCCAGTACAAGTCGGCGATCCCGGCCGAGGTGCTGGTGCGCCTGCCGCGCCGGTCACTGGCGTTTGACGTTCCACCGGAGTACGTCTTCCGCGTGGTGGGAGTGCCCTACCACCCGTAGCGCGCCTCGGGGCCTCAAGGGCTGGAGGCGAAATCATCGGTGCCGCGGCTGTTTCCAGAGTTCTGGAGTAGTTGCTGGTGGTATTCGCGTTCGTCGTCTATGGCTTGGGTGCG
>CAZOIX010000874.1:0-2329 GCA_964579685.1 uncultured Mycobacterium sp. | reverse complement strand
CCCGGTGGTTCGGCGGTGCCCCGCGCGAACACGACTTCGACATCGGGGCACCCCTGTGCGGCGGCGACGGGAACCGGTGCGAGCAGAACGGCTGCGGCCGAGGTGGCGGCTACGCTGAGCAAACGGAAGAGGTTGGAGATCATGCCCATTTGTACCCTCTTTCGTCTGCGGGTATTCAGGCCGATTTCGGTTCGCTGATCTTCACCAGCATCTTGCCGATGTTCGCGCCGGTGAACAGCCCGTTCATGGCGTCGACGCATGATTCGATGCCGTCGTAGACCGTCTGGCGGTGGACGAGCCTGCCCTCGGCCTCCCACTGGCGCAGGGGTTCGAACGCCTCCTCGAAGCGCCCCCATTCATCGAGGGCGTTGAACCCCTGCATCGTCGCGGTCTTCGCCAGCAAATTCACGTAGTTAGCAGGGCCGGGATGCTCACCCGTCAGGTAGCTGGAGATGACGCCACACAGCACGACGCGTGCCTTGGGCGCGAGGCGACCGAGCACGGCATCCAGAATCGGCCCACCGACGTTGTCGAAGTAGACATCCACGCCGCGCGGGCAGTACTTCTTCAGCGCGGCCTTGATGTCGTCTTCCCGGTAGTCGATGCACGCATCGAACCCGAAATCCTCGACAACCGCCTTGCACTTCTCGGGTCCGCCCGCGATGCCGACCACGCGGGCGCCCGCGATCTTCGCGATCTGTCCGGCCACGGACCCGGTCGCGCCCGCCGCGGCGGAGACGACGACGGTCTCCCCCTCCTTCGGCTTACCGATGCCGACCATCCCGAAGTACGCGGTGGCACCGGTTGGTCCGTACACGGACATCACCGCGAGCTGGTCGACTCGGTCCTGCGGTCCGGGCACTGGTGTCGTGAAGATGTCATCGCGGCAGATCACGTATTCCTGGAAACACGTCAGAGTTGTGACGACGTCGCCAACCGCATACGCATCGCAGCGCGACGCCACCACCTCACCGATGCCCGCCGCGCGGATGACCTCGCCGATCTGCACCGGCGGCAGATAGCCCGGCTGGTCGTTCAGCCAGGTGCGAGCCGCGGCGTCGATGCCGACATAGGTGGTGCGGATCAGCGCCTCCCCCTCGGCGGGCTCCGGCGCCGGGGTGCTGACCAACTCGGTGTCCCCGGGGGCGACAAGACCCGTCGGTCGCCGGCGCAACAGGATCTGGCGGTTCATCAGCTCGGCCACGATCGTGAAGCTACAGGTCGACGATCTCGCACAGATCTCGTTCTGCATGTCACGCGACGGCGTGCGGCATCTGGTGTAAAAGGGGAGCCATGGCAGAGGCCGGTGTCTGGGTGGTGTGGGGGATTCCCGCGCGAGGACGCGAAACGCAGGCGCTCGCCTTCCTCAAGGACAAGTTGACCGGCTACCTCGAGGAACTTGTGCGCGAGGGCCGGATCGAGCGATTCGACGCCGCGATCCTCAAGCCACAGAGCAACGAAGTAGGGGGATTCGTCCTCATCCAGGGCACCCGGCAGCAAATAGACGACCTGCACCACGACAAACAGTTCGAGACGTACGCCCATGAGGTGCAGGCCATCGCCGATCATGTCGGCATCGTCGAGGCCTGGGTCGGAGACGGTCTGCCCTACGCGTTCGGCCTGTACGAGGACGCGCTCCGCAACGCCGGCTTGATGTCTTAGCCAATAGAAGGCAGATCTGCCTGAGTTTTCTGAAAAACGCCACCAAGATCAAGGCCACAGCGACCAATGTGAATTCTGGGACGATTGTCATATTTTGCTGTGCGGATGGCGGCCATGCGGTCTAATTACAGCTGACGTCGGGCCGGGGGGCCACTTGACCATGTGAAAGGTACAGGCATGGGACCTGCCAGCTATATCGGCCGCGTCGGTGGTCTGGCCGTCGCCCTTGGCGTCGGTACAGCGATCGCGATGGGCCACGGCGTCGCCGGCGCGGAGACGACGGATTCATCGGCATCTTCGTCCGATTCCTCCACCGGCAACACGTCGACAACTTCCTCCACCGGCAACACGTCGACAACGGACTCATCCACCGGTGATACCTCGAGCACCGACGCGTCCACCGCCAACACATCCGCGACCGGTACGTCGACCGCCAACACATCCGCGACCGGTACGGCGACCGCCGACTCGTCAACGACGACCGAAACGACCAAGACAGACGATGAGGAGGAAGACGACGACGGCTCGGGAACGTCGCAGAATGTGACGCGGGGTGCCGTCGAACCCGGGCAGGTGAGCGCGCAGACCAACACCGGGAAGCTCGGTACGAAGGAATCGACACCAGCCGCCGACAACGAGGACGAACCGGAGGAATCCGAACCGGAGG
>CAZOIX010000873.1:0-2332 GCA_964579685.1 uncultured Mycobacterium sp. | reverse complement strand
ATGCAGCGGATCGTTGACGGCATTGAGATCGTCGGGCCGGTTCAGCGTGATGATCCGGAGGCCGCCGTCGGCCTTGACGTCGATTTCATCTGGCATGCCATACATTTCAGACCCCTAGCCCTAATATTCGCGACGAGATGATGTTCTTCTGAATCTGCGAGGTCCCGCCCATCACGCTCTGCGCGCGGCTGTACATATACGCACCGAACAGCTCGGGATCGCTCGTGCCGACAGTCGCCAGCGCCGCGTGACCGACGGACTGCTCGACCCAGGTCATCAACAGCTTGTCCAGCGACCCCTGCGGCCCGTGCGTGATGCCGTCGAGTTGCTCGGACAGCCGCCGCCGTACGTGCAACCGAAGCATTTCCGTCTGCACCCACGCCCACGACAACTCTTCGGGTGTCGGACCATCGGCCCGGGACGCCAACTGCCGCACCAGCTTCCCGTACCGCGCCGAGAATCCCAGCGTCGACGGTTCGCGTTCATGGCTGACAACGGTCATGGCAAGCTTCCAGCCCTCACCGAGGCTGCCGACCAGGTTTTCAGCGGGCACCCGGGCACCGTCGAAGGACACCTGCCCGAATTCCTTGGTGACGCCGCTGATCATCTTCAACGGCCGCTGCTCGACACCGGGTTGGTGCATCGACACGACGAACGCCGAGATGCCGCGATGCTTCGGCACATCCTTGTCCGTGCGCGCCAGCAGCAGACACCAGTCGGCGACGTCGGAGTAGCTCGTCCAGATCTTGTGACCATGGATCACGTACTCGTCACCGTCACGGGTGGCGGTGGTGGTCAGCGATGCGAGGTCCGATCCGGCGCCAGGTTCCGAGAAGCCCTGGCACCACCGCTCGGAACCGGTGATCATCCCGGGTAGGAATCGCTGCTGCAGTTCCTTGCTCCCGTGATGGCCGAAGGCCACGACCAGGTAGCCGAGGCTGGGGCGGGCAGGGGCACCGGCCTTTGCGATCTCCTCGTCCACGATGACGTCGTACACCGGCGGCAGGTCCTGGCCCCCGTACTCCTTCGGCCACGAGGTGCCGAAGAAGCCCTCCTCGTACAGCGCCTGGTGCCAGGCGCCTTGCGCCGCCCAGTACTCGTCGCCGGAGGTCGGGAACCTGCCCTTCTGTTCGGTCAGCCAGCCGCGCAACCGATCCCGGAAGGCGGCCTCCTCCGGTGAATCACGAAAATCCAATGGTCAGCTCCTCCAGCTTGACGGGCCACGTCTCGGTGGCGGCCAGCACCCTGCGTAGGTAGACGTGGGCAAGGCACTCCCAGGTGTTGCCGATGCCGCCGTGCACCTGAATCGAGGTCTCGCAGACGGTCAGTGCCGCGCGCGCGCAGTAGATCTTGGCAACTCGTGCGGCTTCGATAGCCTCCGCGGCCGGTAGTTCGTCGACCGCCCACGCAGCGTGGCGCAAGACGCTGATCGACCCCTCGATGAGGGCCAGGCTCTCGGCAAGCAGGTGGCCGACCGCCTGATACGAGCCGATCGCCGCACCGTACTGCTCGCGGACCTTGGCGTACTCACACGCCAGCCCATGCGCACCGCGCGCCGCGCCGACGAGGTCGGCACACGTGATGGTCAACGCGAGTGCCCGCCAACGGCCGGCATCCTCATCGGAGAGCCCCTCGAGCTCAGCGGGCGATTCGACCACTCCGGCAAGACTTCTCGTCAAATCGACGGATTCGGTATCGTCGGCACCCGCCGCCGCCTGTCCGCCGCGCTGGCGCAGGTCGTCGGCGAGCACCGGTCCGATGAAGGGCACGTCGACCAGTCCGCGTGCGAACTCCTCGGCGACGATGGCGACCTCGACGCCGGACGCGCCGTCGGAGCGCAGGGTGCGAAAGCCCGTGGCGTCGACCGCCTTTTCCAACCGCGTCACCCGATTGTCGTCGTCGAGATCAGCGACCGATCCGGGTCCCAGATCATCGGCGAGCTTTGCCGCGGCGTCCCGCAGCTGTTGCTGTTCACTCGTCAGACGGACGTCCACAGCCGCTCCTTCAACACTCGGCGCAATACCTTTCCCGATGGCAGACGCGGTATTTCGTCCACGAAGATGACATGCTTGGGTCGTTTGTAGGACGCCAACCGGTCAGTGACAAGGGCGATGAGTTCATCGCCCCCGACGGCGCCCGACGCTTTGGCCGCGACCACGATCGCCTCGCCGCTTTCGGCGTCGGGAACACCGAACACCGCGCAATCCTCGACCGCAGGATGGCCATGCAGCACGGCCTCGATCTCGGCCGGAGCCACCTGAAAGCCGCGCACCTTGATCATTTCCTTCGAACGGTCGGTGATGCGCAACCAGCCGTCGGCATCGATGTGCCC
>CAZOIX010000872.1:0-2335 GCA_964579685.1 uncultured Mycobacterium sp. | reverse complement strand
GTACCGGGATGCGCAGCTCTTCAGCCAGGCGCAGCAGAGCGGTCTCGCCGTGCCCCCACCACACGTTGGTGCCGGCCATGATGACGGGCCGCCGCGCGTCGGCGAGCAGTCGCACAGCCGTGTCCACGGCGTCGCCGTCGGGCGCGACCGAGGCGGACGGACTGGCCAGCGCGCCGGGCCGGCCGCTGTCATGGGCGGAGCCGAATACGTGATCCATCGGGAAGTCGACGAAGGACACGCCCGTCGGTTGTCCGTCGGTGCCCGCCGCGGCCCGCAGCGCATCGTCGATCAGCGGGCCGACCGCATCCGGTGATTGCGCGGTCGCGGCGAACCGGGTCAGCGGTGCGACGAACGGCACGTGGTCGATTTCCTGGAGCGAACCCTGTCCCCAGCGCAGTGCCGGTGCCCGACCGCCGAGCACCACCAGCGGTGACTGGTTCTGCGCGGCGGCGGCCATGGCGCTCATGCCGTTGGTGACTCCCGGGCCGGCGGTCAGCGCCGCCACACCGGGCACACGGGTCACCTTCGACCAGCCCTCGGCCGCGAACGCCGCGGTCTGTTCGTGTCGGGTGTCGATGAGGCGGACGTTTTCGGCCTGACAGCCGTCGTATATCGAGAACAGATGGCCACCGGACAGCGTGAAGATCGTGTCGATGCCGCTGGCCCGCAGCCGTCGCGCGATCAGATGTCCGGCATTCACCATCGGAGCGTCATTGCTCATGGGGGCAGCATAATCAGCTGGTGCCCGACAGCTCAGGAACTCAGGTGCTCATCGCCGGCGCCGGCCCCATCGGTCTCACCGCGGCGATCGAACTGACGCGGCGCGGCGTTGCGTGCCGTGTCCTCGACCCGCTCCTGGAACCGCCACAGTATGCAAAAGCCGTTGGTGTGCAACCACGTACGCTCGAAGTCTTCGAGTCCATGGACATACTGCACCGCATCCTGGACGCGGCGATCCGGATGCGCGGACAGCTCGTCTACGTCAACGGCCAGCGGGTCGGTGAGATCGAGCTCGCCGTTCCGTCCGATGTGCCCTTCGGTTTCGTCGCCATCCCGCAGTACGAGACCGAGCGGATCCTTCGCGACGATCTCGCCATGCGCGGCGTGCAGGTCGAGCGAGGTCTGCGGGTCACCGGCTTCGAACAGGACGCCGACGGCGTGCGCGCCACGGTGTCCGGCAACGGTGTCGAGCAGACGGTGCACGCGAGCTACCTCATCGGGGCCGACGGTGCGCACAGCGCGGTGCGCAAGGCGCTGGGACTTTCCTTCGACGGCGGGGCGTTCGAGGAGCAGTACATGCTCGGCGACGTCGAGGTGGACTGGTCGATACCGCGCGGTTACGCCCTGCGCGCGATGCATCAAATCGACGGTGCGACAGACGATTTGCTGGTGTGCATCCCCCTGCCGGGCCGCGGCCGATACCGGATGTCGATGCTCGTCCCTCCCGATCTGGCTACCGCGTCGTCACAGGGCATCGCGCACGGATTCGAAGGTGAGCGACAACCCGAACTACACCACATCCAGGCGGTGCTGGACCGGCTGTCCCCCGAGCCGACGACAGCGCGAAACCTGCGCTGGTCCTCGGTGTTTCGGATCAGTCACCGCATCGTCGACGCGTACGGCCGGGGCCGGGTGTTCGTCGCGGGTGACGCCGCACACATCCACCCGCCGACGGGTGCGCAGGGTATGAACACCGGAATCCAGGACGCGCACAACCTGGCGTGGAAGCTCGCGCTGGCGGTATCCGGACGTGCGGCGTCTGGTCTGCTCGACAGCTATGACGCCGAGCGCCGGCCCGTCGGCGAGGAGGTCGTCGGCCGGACGGTGCGCAGCGCGCGCGAGGGCATCGGCGCCGATTCCACCGACGCCGACTACGTGATCCGGCGAGAGGCGCAGCTACTCATCGATTACGCAGGCAGCCCGATCGTGTCCCCGGGGGCCGGCAGGCGCGCACCCGATGCCGGCGGTCTCACCCGGGATGGGGTCACACCAGATCTGCGGCTGTTCACGCTGCTCGGGCCCTCGCACACGATGCTGCTGTACGCCGACCATGACGCCGGTGCCGCCGACGTCCAGCGCTTCGAGGCGGCAGCTGAGGCTGCGACCACGGCAGCCCAAGGCGATCTCAGCGTCTACGTGATCGCCGCACCCGGTGCCGCCGTCGCCACCACCGTGCTGCCCGTCATCCGTGATGCGGAGTCCGCCTTCGCCGACGCGTATTCGCCCGGTCGGGGAACGGTGTTCGTCGTCCGGCCCGACGGCTATGTGGGATACGCCGGCGGACACGCTGATGTCGACGGTTTGGTGGCCTACCTAGGCAGGACCTTCGGCCAGT
>CAZOIX010000871.1:0-2347 GCA_964579685.1 uncultured Mycobacterium sp. | reverse complement strand
GCGGTACTCGGACCAGGCTGTCGAGCTGACCCAGGAGGCCCTGGGCAACGTCGCGACCCAGACCCGCGCGGTGGGCGAGCGTGCCGCCAAGCTCGTCGGCGTCGAGCTGCCGAAGAAGGCCCAGAAGGCCGCGGCGCCTGCCAAGAAGGCCGCCAAGAAGGCTCCGGCCAAGAAGGCTCCGGCCAAGAAGGCTCCGGCCAAGAAGGTCACGCAGAAGTAGCATTTCGGCTCTCGCCGCCCCAACTGGGCGGTTCAGAGTCGACCAGGGGACGTAGCCCGCATACGCTTGGAGCGTGCAGCTCCAAACTCTGGCGGGTTACGTCCTCTTACTTTTGGCCGTCGTCGTACTGGCCGTCACTCTGTACGCCTTCGTGCACGCCGCCATGCAACGGCCTGACGCCTACACCGCGGCAGGCAAGCTCACCAAGCCGGTCTGGCTGCTCATCCTCGGCGGTGCGGGCGCTTTTGCACTGCTCACGAGTCTCGCCGGTGTCTCCGTTTTCGCCATCGCCATCGCTGCGGTGGCGACGGGCATCTATCTGGTCGACGTGCGGCCGAAGATCGTGTAGATCCTGGTATTGTCCCGTTAGTGGGTGATCTGCTTTTCGTCGCGGCCGGGGTCGCGACCGGCATGTTCCTCTCCCTCGCTGTCGCGCCGGCCGCCACGGCGAATCCGGTCCCTGCGCCGCCCTATGTCGACCATGTCGAGTGGGCCAAGTGGGGCGATCTGTCGAGTCTGCGGGTATATCCGACGGCCGCGGGGCGCCAAGCGTCGACCGTCGCCACCGCGGCGGCCGTCAGCGAGGCGTGGGCCGAGGTCCTGACCCTTTCGCCGGACGCCGATATGCCCGGAATGTGGGACCAGTTCGTCTGCCACTGGGACTTCGCCGAACGTGGCCAGCCCGGCAAGGTCAGCTGGAATCTGGAGCCGTGGCGGCCGGAGGTCGACCAGGCCACCTTGTTGGCGACGGGCTGCAATCCCGGCGGTACCGAGGAACCGTTCTAGATGTCTGGGCGGGCCCGCTACCGCCGTGACGAGGTGGCCGCGCGCATCGATCACACACTGCTCACACCCGAAGCCACCCACAGCGATATCGCCCGGCTCGTCGATGAGGCCGCCGAACTCGGGGTGTACGCGGTGTGTGTGTCACCGCCGATGGTCGCCGTCGCGACGCTGTCGGGTGCCGGACGACGGCCCATCGCGGCTGTCGTGGGGTTCCCCTCGGGCAAGCATCTGTCGGCCGTCAAGGCCGAAGAGGCGCGACTGGCGGTGGCGGCCGGGGCGGCCGAGATCGATATGGTCATCGACGTCGGAGCCGCGGTGTCCGGCGACTTCGCCGGCGTGGAAGCCGACGTCACCGCGGTACGGGCGGCAATCGGTCGCGACGTCGTCCTGAAGGTGATCGTGGAATCGGCGGCGTTGCTCAGCATCGCCGGGGACCAGGCACTTCGTGCTGCTTGCCGGGCTGCCGCAGGTGCGGGCGCGGACTTCGTCAAGACGTCCACCGGGTTCCATCCGGCGGGTGGCGCCTCGGTGCGGGCGGTGGAGCTGATGTATGCCGCCGTTGGCCCAGATGTCGAGGTCAAGGCCAGTGGGGGCATCCGCACGACCGCCGCTGCGGTCGCGATGCTCGATGCCGGAGCGACCCGGCTCGGGTTGTCCGGTACTCGCTCGGTGCTCGACGGCTTGGCGGTGGAAGCCGAAAGTATCGACGCAAACTAAAATCGGTTGCTGACGATCTTGGTCGAGTGTGCCAAAAGTGTTTGATGATGTATCCATCTTGCCTATTGCCCAGGTGACAAGGATAAGATGCGCGTCATGACCACTCACAGTCGTTTGCTTCGTCGGGTTTCCACCGTTGCGGGAATCTCCGCCATCGCCGCAATGGGCTTCTTCACCGCATCGTGTGCCAAGGAAGAGGAAAAGGCGCCGGAGACCTCGACCACGACGACCACGACCACGACGTCGCCGTCCCCCTCGGTTGAGCCGACGGAGAATGCCCCCCGCCTGGAGCCGGGCCAGCCCAACCCGTTCACGCCGGGCAACACGGCCAATCCGGCGCCCACTCAGGAACCGGGGCATCACAGCCTGCCCGGACATCACTGAGACGGTGCCTCGGCTCTCGGCGCTCGCCGCGGCGGTGCTGATCGCCACCATTGGCGTCGGCACCGGCTGCACGCGGCAGTCGCCGGGAGCGATCACCGGCCTCTACGCGTCGCTGCTGGCGAGTTCCAGCGATCTCGGTCCCTCATCCGCCCGCGATGCGCAACTGACCGTCACGCTCACGGATCCGACCCAGGCGCACGCGCTGACCCGTTGGGCGGACCTGGCGGGACTGTGGGTGCG
>CAZOIX010000870.1:0-2351 GCA_964579685.1 uncultured Mycobacterium sp. | reverse complement strand
ATCTGATGACCGTGATCGCCACCGCGTCCAATCCGAGGTTCTCGGTCAGCCGTGTTGACATCGACCGCGGCGGGCCCACCTATACCAAGGACACCCTGCGGGACTTGCGTGCGCTCAACCCGGACGCCGAGCTGTACTTCATCACCGGCGCCGACGCGCTGGGCTCGATCCTGTCCTGGCAGAACTGGGAGGAGATGTTCTCCATCGCCAAGTTCGTCGGTGTGAGCCGGCCCGGCTACGAACTCGACGGCCAGCACATCCAGGCCGCCATGGCCGAACTTCCGGCCGACGCGCTGACCCTCGTGGAAGTACCGGCACTGGCGATCTCGTCGACCGACTGCCGCTTGCGCGCCGAACAGAGCAGGCCCATGTGGTATCTGGTACCCGACGGAGTCGTGCAGTACGTGGCCAAACGCAAGCTCTACCAAGCCCATTCACTGGCGACCGAGGAGCCCACGCGATGAGCGCGTCCGAGGAGGCGATCGACATGGCCACGGTGGCCGCACAGGCGGCGGCCGCCAAACTGGCCACCGACGTCGTCGTCATCGACGTCTCGGGGCAGCTGGTCATCACCGACTGCTTCGTCATCGCCTCGGCGTCCAACGAGCGACAGGTCAACGCGATCGTCGACGAGGTCGAGGAGAAGATGCGGATCGCGGGACACAAGCCGGCCCGCCGGGAGGGCGCCCGCGAGGGTCGCTGGACGCTGCTGGACTACGTCGACATCGTGGTGCACATCCAGCATCAGGACGAGCGCAATTTCTATGCGCTGGATCGGCTCTGGCGGGACTGCCCCGCCATCGCCGTCGACCTGGACGGCGTTGAGCCGCTGGGGCGAGACGCAGAGGATTCCGAGTCGTGAGGGTCCGTCGCCTTGTCATGCTGCGTCATGGCCAGACCGAGTACAACGCAGGCAGCCGCATGCAGGGTCAGCTCGACACCGACCTGTCCGATCTCGGCCGGGACCAGGCCGTCGCCGCGGCGGAGGTGCTGGCGAAGCGGCAGCCGTTGCTCATTCTGTCCTCGGATCTGGGGCGGGCGCTGGATACCGCGATCTGCCTGGGGGAGCGCGCCGGAATGCCGGTGGCAGTGGACACCCGATTGCGGGAGACGCATCTCGGGGACTGGCAGGGGCTGACGCATCTCGAGGTCGACGCGGCGGCGCCAGGCGCCCGGCTGGCGTGGCGTGACAATGCCCGCTGGGCACCGCACGGCGGCGAGAGCCGGGTCGACGTCGCTGCGCGCAGCATGCCGGTGGTAGCGGAATTGGTTGTGGCGCAGTCGGAGTGGGGGGTCGACGAACCTGATCGCCCCATCGTGCTGGTCACCCACGGTGGGCTCATCGCGGCGCTGACGGCGGCGTTGCTCGGAATCTCCGTCGACAATTGGCCGATACTCGGCGGCATGGGCAACTGCAGCTGGGTGCAGTTGTCCGGGCACAGTGACCCCGATGCCGGCCCGGATGACATTCGGTGGCGGCTCGACGTCTGGAACGCCTCGGCACAGGTTGCCAACGATGTCCTCTGATGGGCGGCCTACGCTGTTGCTGTTCTGCGACTCCCTGTCGTACTACGGCCCGACCGGCGGGTTGCCATCCGACGATCCTCGGATATGGCCCAATATCGTGGCATCCCAGTTGGGTTGGGACGTCGAACTGATCGGTCGGATCGGCTGGACGTGCCGCGACGTCTGGTGGGCCGCGACCCAGGATCCGCGGGCGTGGGCCGCGCTGCCGCGGGCGGGTGCGGTGGTGTTCGCGACGGGCGGGATGGATTCTCTTCCGTCGCCGCTCCCCACGGCGCTGCGGGAGTTGATCCGGTACATCCGCCCGGCCTGGCTCCGGCGCTGGGCACGCGACGGCTATGGCTGGCTGCAGCCCCGGCTCTCGCCGGTGTCCCGTGCAGCGCTGCCGCCGCACATCTCGGTGGAGTATCTCGAGATGACCCGTGGCGCCATCGATTTCAACCGGCCCGGGATACCGGTCGTGGCGTCGCTGCCGTCCGTGCACATCGCCCAGACCTACGGCAAGGCGCACCGCGGCCGCGAGGGTACGGTCAAGGCGATTACCGCATGGGCGGCCGAACACGGCATTCCCCTGGTAGACCTGAAGTCCGCGGTCGGCGAAGAGGTCATGAGCGGCCGCGGCAATCCCGACGGCATCCACTGGAATTTCGAGGCGCATCAGGCCGTGGCCGAGCTGATGCTCAAGGCGCTCGCGGAGGCCGGCGTGACATGTCCGTGATCGTGGTGACGGACTCGTCGTGCCGGCTGCAGTCAGATGAGTTGAAGCAGTGGAACATCCGCCAGGTGCCGCTGCACGTTCTCGTCGACGGCGTCGACCTGCGTGACGG
>CAZOIX010000869.1:0-2353 GCA_964579685.1 uncultured Mycobacterium sp. | reverse complement strand
GTCCGGCGTCGCGGATGGTGGCCGCCCACGCCAGAACCTCGTCGGTAGTGTCGAACTCCAGCAGCAGCGCATGATCCCCGTAGTCGCGGATCATCAGGGGACCCGCACCCCTCGCGTTGGCGCCCATCACATCCGCTGTCACGCTCATGGCACTAAATTACCCGCGAGTAGGTACCGCTATGCCTGCTCTGTGAGCCTTGCCAGAGGAGCCTTATCGAAGCCTCACACGGCGGGCTGATACGTCGGTTCGCGACGCTTGATATAGGCGATGACCCGGTAGGTCACCGGTAGTACGACAATCTCGACGAGGGTCTTGTACACCCAACCCAGCGCCACGTACGTGACGAAGTCCCGCCAGGTGCTGATGCCGATCGCTCCCGCGGCGATGGCGCAGAACACCAGGGTGTCAGCGAATTCGCCGACGATGGTGGACCCGATCAACCGGGCCCACAGGTGCTTTTCCTTGGTGCGGGCCTTGATCTGCACCACCACCCACGCGTTGAGCGTCTGGCCGACGATGAAGCCGGCGAGCCCGGCGATGATCAACTGTGTGAACGGCTTGACGACGGCCTCGAACGCCGCCTGGTTGGTGTAGAAGTCGGCGGCCGGAAGGTAGGCGGTGAGCCAGAACGTGAACGCCGCGAGCGCCTCCATCACGAAGGCGATGTAGATGGCGCGGCGGGTGGCCTTGAAGCCGTACACCTCCGAGAGCACGTCGCCGATCACGTACGTCAGCGGGAACACGATGAACCCGCCGTCGGTGATCAGGGACCAGTCGCCGATGATCGGCCCGAAGGCAATGCCCTTGGTGGCCGACACATTCGAGATCAGCACCAAACCGGTGAATACCGCGACCAGCGTCGGATAGTAGGCCGAACCCGTGGTCGCGAAACCTCGGTGTTCGGACTCGGTGCTGGTGGCGGTCACCCGGATATCTTGTCAGGCGATGGCCCGGGCGATCAGCTCCGGCAGCCGGTCCGCCACCACGGGGTACGACAGGGGCGAGGCGAAGGCGATGGCGCCCGCCAGTTCCTTGCCGGTGAACACATTGCGTTTGGCGTTCAGCTGCGCCACGGCTGGGTCGGCGAGCAGAGCGGATTGCTCCTCGTCACTTTCGGTGGTCCAGATCAGGACGTCGGCGGCGCCGAGCACGCTGACGATCCGGTCTCGGGGGATCGAGGTGCCGCCGGTGTCGGGGACGGTCAGGCCCATCGCGGTCAGAAAGTCGCTGCGCCATCCGGGGGTGGCCACCTGCACGCTGCCCGTTTCGAGGCGCCCTTCCAGCAGCAGGGCCTTCTTGTCGGCAAACTGCGCGTTGCTCGTGCCCACGTCGGCGAACTTCTCATCGACGGCGGTGATGAGGCGCTGCATCTCGTCGTGTTTGAACACCGCCTGGCCGATGGTGGTCGCCTGCACCTTCCATGGTTCGAAGAACGCATCCTCACCGGACTGCGCGATCGTAGGGGCGATGGCCGTCAGTTGTTGATACGTGTCTCGGTCGAGGCCGGCATTGGTGGCGACGATCAAGTCGGGCCGCAGGGCCGCGATCTGGTCCACCTCGACGCCGTTGACGAGGGTCAGCACCGTCGGGCGGGTACCGCTGAGTTTCGGCTGTGCCCAGGGCCAAACGCCGAACGGCTCACCGCCGAACCAGTCCGTCACCGCGATCGGTATCACGCCGACGGCGAGCAGGTCGTCCTGTTCGGTGAGGCCGGCGCTGACCACCCGCATGGGCGGGGCCAGGATTTTGGTCTCGCCGAACGCGTGCTTCACGGTCATGGAGCCGTCGTCGGCCACCTCGCCCGGCTTCGACCCGCATGCGGCCACCGACGCCGCCGCCCCGGCCGTCAACGCCAGGAAACTCCGCCGGGAGAACGAAGCAGGCACCCGGCGAGAGTAGCCAACTCCCCGGCAAACTGCCCAACAACCGGGCGCGGGGATCAGATGGGTGGCGCCTCACCGTACGATGCCGACGCCGAGGATGAGGACGACGACGTGAGGACGTCGCCGCGATTGAGCTGAGCTCGTTCGATTCCCCTCATCAGCACGCCGACGTTCTCGCCGACCGTCGCCTCGTCCAACTGCTTGCGGAATTTCTCGATCCCGGAGACCGTGACGCCGGGGCCGCCATTGATGTGCACGGTGTCGCCGACGCGCAGCGTTCCGCTCTCCACCCTCCCGGTCGCGACCACGCCCCGGTTGCGGATGGTGAAGACGTCTTCGACGGTCATCGTGAACATCAGGAGTGCGCCAGTCTCTTGTTGATCAGCCGGGTCAGCCAGCCGGGGCAGAAGTGCGAACCGGCGACCAGCGCCTTGGTCTGCGTGCCAACGGGAAAGTGCACCTGGTGCAG
>CAZOIX010000868.1:0-2354 GCA_964579685.1 uncultured Mycobacterium sp. | reverse complement strand
ATGCCGGCTGCCTCTCGGCGCAAGATCTGGCCGAGGCGCTCGACGACCCGGATCCGACGTCGACCGTGGCCTCCCTCGTGCAGCAGCCCGTCGCCATCGACGCCGATGCGTCCACGACGGAGGTCTTGGCGGCGCTGTCCGGCCACGGCGGCACCGGACTTCCGGTGATCGACGCAAGAAAACAAACTCTGGTCGGCTGGATCACGTATGAAACCGTCCTCGAACGGCTTCATCGCGGCGCTGCCACATCGCAAGGCTCCGCTGAGCGCGCGGAGTAGCCTCAGCCAGGACGAAAGGGATCCGGATGCCATCGATGAAGAAACTCGATGCGTCGCTGGGCGATTCCGGTGAGCAGCCAGCCGACTTCCTGCCACAGCTCGAGCAGGCGACGCGTGGACTGCTTGCGCTCAACGTATCGGTGCTGGAGCGGATGGAGAAGCGAATCGGCCTCGCGCCGCTGCGCGCCCTGCAGGCACTGGACCGGCTGGGTCCGAGCTTGGTCACCGAGCTGGGGGCCGATCTGGGTCTGCTGCCGTCCACCGCCAGCAGGCTCAGCGACCGCCTGGCCGACGCCGGCTACATCACCCGCCGTGTCTCGCCGACCAACCGGCGGGCGACGCTGCTCGAGTTGACCGACGCGGGAATAGCGGTCCTCGACGAGCTGGTCGAGCTGCGCGTGCAGGCGTTCGGCGAAATCACCCGACATATGAGCGACGCCGACCGCGCCGCGCTCATCCAAGGCACCCGAGCCTTCACCGCCGCACACCGCGACCGGCACGGCCGCGCCTAGCGATTTCGGTGCGCAAACGATCGCTGAGCGACTGTTAGCGCACCGAAGTCACTTTTTTGCGCGTGCGGGCCCGCTGGATCGCGGCGCTCCACAGCAGCTGCACCGACGGCACCAGCTGGCCCTGTTTGACGGTGTCCAGTGTCAGCAGCGCCGAAGCGGTCGCCTTGGTCGCGGCCGACGCTTTCGACATGTGGCCCGAGTCGTAGGGCGGCTGCGGGTCGTATTCGATCACCAGTTGCACAGCCTTGGCCTTCGCGTCGCCGCAGATCTGACCGAACAACCACAGGCCCAGGTCGATTCCGGCCGAAACACCCGCCGCGGTGACGATTTTGCCGTCGCGCACGATCCGCTCGTCGCCGACGGCTTCGACGCCGAACGGCTTGAGCATCGGCAGGCACATCCAGTGCGACGTGGCGCGGCGGCCGTCGAGCAGGCCCCCAGCTGCAAGCAGCACCGAGCCGGAGCAGACCGACGTGGTCCAGGTGGATGACTCGTCAGCGCGACGCAGCCAATCGAGCACCTTCTCGTCGCGGGCGTGCTCGAACGTCGAAGGGCCGCCGGGCACCAGAATGATGTCGGGTGACGGGGTTTCGTCGAAGGAATGGGTGGCGCCCACGAGCAGCACACCAGAGTCGGCCGCGATCGGGCCCGGTTCGTGCCAGACGAACCGCACCTCGGCGCCTGGCAGATTGCGCAACGCCTCGTACGGGCCGATGAAGTCCAGTGCGGTGAACCCTGGGTACACCATGATCGCGATCTGATGGGACATCGGGATTCATCTCCTCTGGTTATGCGAACGTCTTGCGGTACTGGTCGGGTGAGATACCCAGCCGTCGAACGAAATTGCGGCGCAAGGTCTCGGCGCTGCCGAAGCCGCAGCGCGCGGCGATGACCGTGACGGTGTCATCGGTCTCCTCCAGTTGCCTGCGGGCGGCCTCGGTGCGGATCCGCTCGACGTAGGCGCCCGGCGCTTCGCCGACTTCATCGGTGAACACGCGCGTGAAATGGCGCGGGCTCATCGCGGCGCGGCGGGCGAGCTCCGGGATACTGTGCGCGCCACCGGGTTCGGATTCGATGGCCTCCTGCGCTTCGCGGATGGGCGCCCGTCTGGCGCGCGGCATCCACACCGGCGCCGCGAACTGCGTCTGGCCGCCCGGCCGGCGGAGATACATCACCAGGTAGCGGGCGATCGTCTGGGCGGCATCCGTGCCGTAGTCGTCCTCGACGAGCGCCAGCGCCAGGTCGATGCCGGCGGTGACACCGGCGGCGGTCCACACCTTCTCCGAACTACGCACGAAGATCGGTTCGGGGTCGACGGTGACCGCCGGGAATTCGCGCGCCATCTGCGCGGCGAACGCCCAGTGGGTGGTCGCCACACATCCGTCGATCAGGCCCGCCTGCGCGGCGAGGTAGGCCCCGGTGCAGACGCTGACGATGCGACGGGCGTTCTCCGACGCGATGGTGATCCAGCCGACGGTGTCGGCGTCGCGCCGCACCTCCTCCACCCCGGCGCCGCCGGGCCGGATCAGGGTGTCGATCGGTTCGCGCGGATCGGGCAGCGGCG
>CAZOIX010000867.1:0-2359 GCA_964579685.1 uncultured Mycobacterium sp. | reverse complement strand
CCCCAACCTGTGGACCAACCCCCCATTGTGGACAACCCCACAAAAATGTCAGAGCAGTCTGGTAGCGCAATCAGTCACCGACCACGACGATGCCGTCGTCGTCGCTGTAGGCGATGTGCCCGGGGACGAACACCACCCCGCCGAATTCGACGGCCATATCACGTTGGCCCTCACCGGTTTTCGTGCTCTTGCGGGGATTGGTGCCCAGCGCTTTGATGCCGATGTCGAGGGTGCGCAGCGTCGACGAGTCGCGCACGGTGCCGTTGATGATGAGGCCGGTCCAGCCGTTGTCGATGCCGATGCCTGCGATCACGTCACCAACGAGCGCCGCGTGCAGTGAACCGTCGCCGTCGATGACAAGCACTCCGCCGTCGCCCGGCTCGGACAGCACGGATTTCAGTAGGGCGTTGTCCTCGAAGCACTTCACCGTCGTGATCGGTCCGGCGAACTGGGAACGCCCGCCGAATTGGCGCAGCTGCAGATCGCAGCTGCGGACGCCGGGGCCGATCTCGTCGACGAGGTCGGCGGTGGGGCGGGGCTCGATGGTCACCGCGCGCGGCGACGAACCAGCAGCACCACCAGGATGGCGAGCAGACCTGCCGCGATGGCCGCAGCGATAGGCAGCCGCGACGGCTCGGGACCGATCATCGGCACCGGCGTCGGGCCCGATGCCGGGTTGTTCGCGGCGGCGACCGTCGCCTTCGCCTTGGCTGCGGCTTCCTTCGCCGCCGAGGCGAGGTCACCGTTGGTGTCGGCCAGCCTGGGCGTTGGTGGTGTCTTCTTCGCCGGCGCCTTCTTGGCCGGCGCCTTCTTCGCGGCCTTCTTGGCAGGGGCTTTTTTCGCGGCCTTGGCAGGCGCCTTCTTGGCGGGCGTCTTCTTGGCGGCCTTGGCCGGTGGCTTCTTCGCCGGAGGTGGCGGCGGCGGTGGTGGTGGGGCCGACTCACCAGGCGGCGGCGTGGGCTGCGGTCCGTCGTCCGGGCGGTCCTGCGGGTCTGCCATTCGCTGCTCCTTTGCAAGTGGCCCCCATCATGCCAGGTCGCATGTGGCGCTAACCGGTGGCGGCCAGTCCGGCGGCCATCGCGAGCGCCACCGCCATCACCCCCAATTCCACGAGCGACCGTGACCGCGACACCACGGCGGTGGTTCGGTGCGCCCGCGCCGCGGGCAGCCAGATGGTGCGGTTTCGCCAGCCCAACAGCACCAGCACGGCTGCAAGCGCGATTTTCGTCGACAGCAGCCGGCCGTAACCGGTGCCATACAACTGCGCAGGTGACGCGAGGCGGTCCAGCGCGCCCACGGTGCCGCCCAAGAGCAGGCCGAGCACACACCACAGCGACAACTGGGAGAACCGCGGCAGCACCCGGGCCCACTGGCCGCGGTGCTCGACGGTCAGCACCAGACCCGCAAGTGCGCCGCACCACAGCGCCGCCGCCAGGATGTGCACGGCCACCGCCACGCCGCCCAGCGAGCTGTCGAAGAAGTGACCCGTGATCAGCCGCGCCGTCACACCCACCGCGGCGAGCCCAGCCACCATGAGGTTGATCGGCGCCGTCCGCGGCCCGAGGAGGGTGATCAGGCAGAGCGCTGCCGCCGCCGCCACAGCGACCGCGCCTGCGCGCCCCGCCGCGGTACCCCATCCGAAATCGAGGGTTGTCGCGACGTCGAGGCGCCAGACCGGGACCGCTGCGGCCTGCGCGGCCCCTACGACCTCGCGGCCGACCTCGGCCGCCAGCCATACGGCACCGGCCACGGCCAACGGCGTCGTGGCTCGCCTGACGAGTTCACCCCGATACCGCTCGTCGTCGAGCATCGGCACCACTGTGAGCCCGAGGCAGACCACCGCCGCACAATCGGCGAGGGCACGCACCAGCGTCACCGGTAGCGAACTCTGGGGGTAGGCCAGTGCCCATGCCGCGACGGACGCGGCTAGCACCACCAGGGTTCCGCCGGCCAGCGCGGACCGGCGCGTCACGTCCGGCGCCGCGCCGCCCACACAGCACCGGCGACGACGATCACCACGGCACCTGCGTAGAAGGGCCACACCGGAATACCGCCAGATCCGTCGGAGCTCTCCGCCGGTTCCGCAGCAGGAGCCTCGGCCGGCTCCGCGGCAGGCGGCCCTGACGCGCCGGTACCGGCCACCGTCAGCTGGAATGACCACGAGCCCGTCACCACATGGCCGTCGGCCGACGTCGCCCGGTAGTTCACGGTGTACGTGCCCGCCGGGCCGAGCGGACGGACTGGAACACTGATGACCGCGCCGTCGACTTGCGGCTCCCCGGTGGACCACAGATTGCCATCGGGCCCGACCACCGTCATCGCCGCGAACCGCGGCTGCATCGCCTCGTTGAAGGTCGCA
>CAZOIX010000866.1:0-2364 GCA_964579685.1 uncultured Mycobacterium sp. | reverse complement strand
CGGTCAGGGGGTCGGCCAGGAGTTCATCTACATCATCGCCGCTGTCATCGGCGGCTGTCTGCTGACAGGCGGATATGGCACGGCGATCGGTGCCGCGATCGGCGCGTTCATCTTCGGCATGGTGCAACAGGGCATCGTCTATGCGGGCTGGGAACCGGACTGGTTCAAGTTCTTCATGGGCGTGATGCTGCTGTTCGCCGTCATCGCCAACAACGCATTCCGCAACTACGCCGCGAAGAGGTGACCCGTGACCGCAACAGTTGATCAAGCCGTCGAGGAAGCCCCTTCGGGGGGCAAGGTGCCGTTGGTCGAGCTGAAGAGCGTCGGCAAGATGTACGGCAATATCACTGCCCTGAAGGACATCTCGCTGCGTGTGCACGCCGGCGAGGTGACGGGCATTCTCGGTGACAACGGCGCGGGAAAATCGACGCTCATCAAGATCATCGCCGGCTATCACGCGCCGAGCGAGGGCGAATTGCTCGTCGATGGAAAGCCCGCGCGGCTCGCCTCGCCCAAAGATGCGCTGGCCAAGGGCATCGCGACGGTGTACCAGAATCTGGCCGTCGTGCCGCTGATGCCGGTATGGCGCAACTTCTTCCTCGGACAGGAGCTGAGGAAGAAGTCCTTCCCATTCTCGTTGGACTCCAACGCGATGCGTGCGACCACGTTGAGTGAATTGTCGAAGATGGGCATCGAGCTGCCCGATGTCGACGTGCCGATCGGCTCGTTGTCGGGTGGGCAGCGCCAGTGCGTGGCCATCGCACGGGCGGTGTTCTTCGGTGCGCGGGTGCTGATTCTCGACGAGCCGACGGCGGCGCTGGGCGTCAAACAATCCGGCGTGGTGCTGAAGTACATCAGCGCGGCCAAAGAGGCCGGATTCGGCGTGGTGTTCATCACACACAATCCGCATCATGCCCATATGGTCGGCGACCACTTTGTGCTGCTCAACCGCGGTCGTCAGAAGCTGGACTGCACATACGACGACATCACCCTCGAGCACCTGACACAGGAGATGGCAGGCGGCGACGAGTTGGAGGCGCTGTCACACGAATTACGAGGTAAAAGCACGTAGCCGCGGTCCGCGAGCGTGCGCATTCTCCTGCTGTTTTCCGGCGTGTCGGCATACAGACACGCACGTTCGCCGGGATGTGGCGGCAATTCACCTGGATGACATTCGGGGCCAGCGCGCCGCGGATGACGCCCGTCGGCGAAGCCTGCACAATGGTGGCGTGCAGATTGAACCCGATCCAAAGCGTCACGCGCCGGTCTGGCGTGACCCGCTGTCTGCGGGGTGGCGCGCACACCGGGGCCTGCTGTTGCTCCGGCTGCGGTGGCACGAACGCCGTGACGCGCCCGAGAACCGGCCACAGTCCTAGCGTTACGTTCTCAACCCCAGTAGTCGCACCGTCTCGCTCCGCATTTCCACCTTGCGTACCTTCCCGGTCACTGTCATCGGGAACTCCTCGACGATGTGGACATATCGGGGAATCTTGTAGTGGGCGAGCTTTCCGGAGGCGAACGCCCGCACTGCGTCGGCGTCCAGCGGCATGCGACCTGCCCGCATCCTGATCCACGCGCAGATCTCTTCGCCGTACTTGTCGTCGGGGACGCCGATGACCTGTGCGTCGTCGATGTCTGGATGGGTGTGCAGGAACTCTTCGACCTCACGCGGATACACGTTCTCACCGCCGCGGATCACCATGTCCTTGATGCGGCCGATGATCATGCAGTACCCGTCATCCCGCATCACCGCGAGATCACCGGTGTGCATCCAGCCATCGGCGTCGACGGCCTCATGCGTCCGCTCGTCGTCGTTCCAGTAGCCCAGCATCACCGAGTATCCCCGTGTGCAGAACTCGCCCGGCTCACCGCGTTTGACGAGCTTTCCGGTGTCGGGATCGACGATGGTGATCTCCACGTGCGGGTGCGCCCGTCCCACCGTTGCCGTGCGACGGTCCAGATCGTCGTCGATGAGCGTCTGGCAGGACACAGGTGAGGTTTCGGTCATGCCGTAGGCAATCGCCAACTCGGACATGTTCAGCTCGTTGACACAACGCTTCATCAGTTCCATCGGGCAGGTGGCCCCCGCCATGATCCCGGTGCGCAGCGACGAAAGATCGCGGTCACCGAGATCGGGATGTCCGAGCATCGCGATGAACATCGTCGGAACGCCGTACAGGGCTGTGCAGCGCTCGTTTTCGACCGCCGCCAGTGTTGCCGCGGGGTCGAAACCCGCCGCCGGAATCACCATCGTCGCGCCGTGGGTGGTACACCCCAGGTTGCCCATCACCATGCCGAAGCAATGGTAGAAGGGGACCGGAATGCACAGTCGCTCCCCGGGGCCGAGGTTGATGAGTTCGGTGA
>CAZOIX010000865.1:0-2365 GCA_964579685.1 uncultured Mycobacterium sp. | reverse complement strand
CTGCGAATATGCCCTAACGAGCATAGCGAGCATTGTACGCGGCAACTATCCTTGTAGAGTTGTCCTTGCATACCTGGTCAACATGCACTCGCTGTATAAGGTCTTTCTTACGCACTTGCACTTAAAAAAAACCCCGACAGAGTATCGCAGCGTTCTCCTATGAAACTGACGAAAGCACTCGATACGAACCTATCTTGTGGCGAGTGACCGCCTCGGCGTGCTCTGTGCAGATCCTGACTTGCGAGTGAGCATTGCTACAAGTGGAACGCAGATCAAGATCTGCCCCAAGTGTCGAACAAACAAGCCTGCCGAAGCTGGACCTGATCGTCGTGCCCGGCGGTTTCTCCTATGGCGACTATCTGCGCTGCGGCGCCATGGCGGGCAAATCGCCCGTGATGCGCGAAGTGGTCGACCGGGCGAAAGCAGGCACGCGGCTGCTGGGCATCTGCAACGGCTTCCAGGTGCTGACCGAGACCGGCATCCTGCCCGGCGCGCTGATGATGAATGCGAGCCTGAAATTCGTCTGCCGCGACGTACGCATGAAGGTCGAGCACACGGACTCGCCGTTCACGAACAAATATTCGGCAGGAGAAGAGGTCTCGATCCCGGTCGCCCACCACGAAGGCAACTACTTCGCCGACGAAGACACACTCAACGCGCTGGAAGACAACGGCCAGGTCGCCTTCCGCTATGCCGACGACGACAACCCGAACGGCGCCCAGCGCAACATCGCGGGCATCTTCAATCGCCGGAAGACGGTGCTGGGCATGATGCCGCACCCGGAGCGGGTGATCGGCGACGAGCTGGGCGGCACCGACGGCCGCAAGGTCTTCGAAAGCCTTGTGGCGGCGCTCTAGGGGTATCGAATGAACATGAATGTGGAAATCACCCCCGATGTCGTCGCCGAACACGGCCTGACACACGAGGAATACGACCGGATCAAGAATGCGATGGGCCGCGAGCCCAACATCACCGAACTGGGCATCTTTTCGGTGATGTGGTCGGAGCACTGCTCCTACAAGTCGTCGCGGCGGCATCTGGCGAAGCTGCCCACGGAAGCGCCGTGGGTGATCTGCGGGCCGGGCGAAAACGCGGGCGTGATCGACATCGGCGACGGCCAGGCCGCCATCTTCAAGATGGAAAGCCACAACCACCCCAGCTTCATCGAGCCCTATCAGGGTGCGGCCACGGGCGTGGGCGGCATCCTGCGCGACGTCTTCACCATGGGCGCGCGGCCGGTCGCCAACCTGAACGCGCTGCGCTTCGGCGACCCGTCGCACCCGAAGACACGCCACCTGATCGCCGGCGTCGTCGCCGGCATCGGCGGCTACGGCAACTGCGTCGGCGTGCCGACGGTCGGCGGCGAGTGCGAATTCCACCCGGCCTACAGCGGCAACATCCTGGTCAACGCCATGACGGTCGGCATCGCGCCGGCCGACCGCATCTTCTATTCGGCCGCCGCCGGCCCGGGTAACCCGGTCGTCTATGTCGGCGCCAAGACGGGCCGCGACGGCATCCACGGCGCCACCATGGCGTCGGCGGAGTTCGACGACGCGTCGGAGGAGAAGCGCCCGACCGTGCAGGTCGGCGACCCCTTCACCGAAAAGCTGCTGATCGAGGCCTGCATGGAGCTGATGGCGACCGACGCCATCGTCGCCATCCAGGACATGGGTGCGGCCGGCCTGACCTCGTCCTCCTTCGAGATGGCGCACAAGGGCGGCGTCGGCGTCGAGCTGGACCTCGACCGCGTGCCGGTGCGCGAGACGGGCATGGTCCCCTACGAGATCATGCTGTCGGAGAGCCAGGAGCGCATGCTCATGGTGCTCAAGCCCGGCCGCGAAGAGGTCGCCCGCGCGATCTTCGAGAAGTGGGAACTGGACTTCGCTGTGATCGGCCGGCTCACCGAAACGGGCCATATGGTGCTGCGCTTCGGCGGCGAGACTGTCGCCGACCTGCCGATCATCGCGGTCGCCGACGGTGCGCCGGAATACGACCGGCCGCACGTGCCGACGCCGCCGCGCGAGGCGATCGACCATGACGACATCCCGGCCCGGATGGATCCCGGCGAGACGCTGAAGCGGCTGATGGGCGGTCCGAACTTCGCCAGCCGCCGCTGGATCTGGGAACAGTATGACAGCCTTGTCCGCGGCCACACGCTGCGCGGCTCCGGCGGCGACGCCGCCGTCGTGCGCCTGCCGGGGACGACGCGCGGGCTGGCACTGTCGAGCGACTGCACGCCGCGCTACTGCTACGCCGATCCGGTACAGGGCGGTGCGCAGGCCGTGGCCGAATCCTGGCGCAACCTGACGGCGGTCGGCGCCCGGCCGCTCGCCTTCACCGACAATCTGAACTTCGGCAACCCGGA
>CAZOIX010000864.1:0-2367 GCA_964579685.1 uncultured Mycobacterium sp. | reverse complement strand
GTGGTGGCGGCGCCTCCTGGGGCACGGTCTCCTGCGTCGGGACCTGGGTTTCCGACGCGGGCGGCTCCGTGGCCGTCGTGGTCGGTGCCGGTGCCGGCGCGGTGGTCGACGCCGGCGACGGCGGCGTATCGCCGGTGCGTAGCACGAACAGAACGGCAGCCGCCAGCGCAATGAGCACCACCACGATGCCCGCACCCATCGCGACCTCCGGTCGGCGGTACCACGGCAGCGGCTTCGCCGGCTGTTCGCGGTCGTATGGGTCACGCTGGAACGCAATCTCGGGCCGGACATCACCGGTGACGCCCGGATCGGCCGGTGCGTCGTAGTCGTACGGATCGGTCGCTGCCACCTCGGGTACGTCTTCGGCGTCCGACCACGCCAGTGCGCCGAATGCGCCGGAGGGTGCCGACTCGTCGGCGGTCAGCTCGGGGGCCAACGCCGTCGCGTCGCCGGCCGGTGCGAGAGCGGCCGCAGCCATGGACGTGCTGTCGTCATCGACCGTCGCGCGCGCCGCGGCGAGACCGCCGCCGATGGCCGCGGCCAACTCGGGTTGAGCGTTGGTGATGACCGGTACCCGAAAGTGGTCGGACAACGTCGTCGTGATGATCGGCATCCGCGCCGTCCCGCCCACCGAAGCGACTGCCGCGAGCTCGCGAACTCCGTTGCGCGCCAGCATGTCTTGCAGCACACCGGCGAATTCGGCGACAGGCTGCCGGATCGCGTCGTCGAGTTCGGTGCGGTTCAGCCGCACTTCACCACGGTGGCCGGGGACGTCGACCATCAGCGTGGTGACGCTTGCGGTGGACAGGCGTTCCTTGGCGCCGCGGCACTGTGCCCGCAGCTGTGTGAGCGCCCCGATCGCCGACGTGCCGGACACGTCGATGGTTCCCGCGGCCGAGAGATCGTTGATCACGTGGGTCAGCAGTGCCTGGTCGACGAGATCGCCGGACAGGTCGCGGTGGCGAACGGTCGGGGCCAGCGGCGCGTAGCCCGCGCCGGCGTCGACGAGCGTGATGCTCGTACCGCTGCCCCCGAAGTCGCACAGCGCGATGGCGCCACGGGTGGGCACACCTGGGTCGTCCTGCAGCGCCGCCAGAGCCGCGGTGGCGTCCGACAGGACGGGCGCGGGTGTGGGGCGCTGGAACTCCGGCACCGTCGCGAGCCCGCTGCGCAGACCGTCGACGGCGGCCTGATGCCAATGGGCGGGATGGGTGACGGCAACGGGTCCCGCCGGTGGACTGCCGCCCCCCAGCGTGAGCAGCAGTGCGCGCAGCGCGTCGGCGATCACGAGGTCGGCCTGGTGCGTCGAACCGTCGGCCGCCACGATGCCCACCGGGTCACCGACGCGATCGACGAAGTCGGTGAGGATCAGCCCGCGCTCGTTGAGGTTGGGGTTCTCACTCGGCACCCCGACCTCGGGCGGCCTGTGGGCGAAGCGGGTCAGCACCGAGCTGCGCGAAACCGCCGCGCGGCCGACCACCACCCCGGCCAGGCTCGTTGCCCCTACCGAAAGCCCTACCCCGTCAGCCATCACTTCCCGTCTCAGCGGATCGTCCCCGCCCCGGGGATCAGTGGTAGATCCAGCGCCGTGACCCAGCCCGGGGACAGGTCGTTTACGGCTGGTACGGCGTTGAGCGCACGCAGACCGGTGGACAGACAACCCGCGGCAGCGGCGTCGCGCCCGGACCCGTCGGTGAACCGGAACGCGGTCTCCTGGAAGATGCTCGGCGTGCCCTCGATGTCGACGCGGTAGACGTCGTTCTGGTTGCCGGTCGGCCAATCGGGTGCGGCGTCGTCACCGATCCGGTTGACGTGTTCGAGCTGGATGCGCGTCTCACCCCGATAGATGCCGTTGATGGTGAACCGGACGGCAGCGACGTGACCGGCCGGGATGATGCCCTTGGCCGACTTGCGCTCGGTGGGAGTCACCCACTTGTCGTATGTCGTGGTGATCTCGTCGAGCATGATGCCCGCCGCATGCGCGATCATCGGAACCGTTCCACCCCAGGCGAATACCAGAATGTCCGGGGTTTCGAGCATGGCTTTCTTCTCGGGCGGTCTGCCGATGCCCATCTCCCGCTCGTAGTCGCCGGTGTAGTTGGTGTAGTCGAGGAGTTCGGAGGCGCGCACTTTGCGGACCTCGGAGCACAGACCCATCAGTGTCATCGGGAACAGATCGTTGGCGAAGCCGGGGTCGATGCCGGTGGTGAAGCACGACGCTTCGCCCAGTTCACAGGCCTCGGTGATGGGTTCGATCCAATTCGGTGGGTTCAGGTGCATCGTCGGCCACACCCACGGTGTCATCGCGGTCGAGCAGACGTCGATCCCGGCGCGCAGGAACCGGGTCATCAGCGCGATGTTCTCGTC
>CAZOIX010000863.1:0-2369 GCA_964579685.1 uncultured Mycobacterium sp. | reverse complement strand
GTATCGAGGTGCTGGATCCGCGCGACATCGAGCTTCCGCCGGTCGGCGATGTCCTCCTGCAGGACACCGAGACCGGCCGGACGCGGGAATTCACCATCGACGCGCAGCTGCGCGACGATTTCGCGAAGGCCGCGGCGGCGCATCGAGCCGAGGTGGCGCGGACGTTGCGACGCTGCGACGCGCCGCTGCTGTCGCTGCGCACCGACAGGGACTGGATCGCCGACGTGGTTCGGTTCGTCGCCACCCGGCGCCTGGCCCTGGCAGGCCGCGCATGAGGCCGTTGGACCGAATGTTTAGCCGTACATGACATTACCGCTACTTGGACCGATAACGCTGTCGGGGTTCGAACACGCGTGGTTCTTTCTGTTCCTGCTTGTCGTGCTCGGCGTGGTCGCCCTGTACATCGTGGTTCAGCTGGCCCGGCATCGGCGGATGCTGCGGTTCGCCAACATGGAACTGCTGGAAAGCGTTGCGCCCAAGCGGCCGACGCGACGGCGGCACCTGCCCGCGATCCTGCTCGTCATCGCGTTGGTCTTCCTCACGGTGGCGATGGCCGGCCCGACACACGACGTGCGCATCCCGCGCAACCGCGCCGTGGTAATGCTGGTCATGGACGTGTCGCAGTCCATGCGGGCCACCGACGTCGCGCCCAATCGCATGGCCGCCGCACAAGAGGCGTCCAAACAGTTCGCCGATGAGCTCACCCCCGGCATCAACCTCGGGCTCATCGCGTATGCGGGTACGGCGACGGTGCTCGTCTCACCGACCACCGGTCGCGAGGCGACCAAGGCTGCGATCGACAAGCTGCAGTTCGCCGACCGCACCGCCACCGGTGAGGGCATTTTCACTGCGCTGCAGGCGATTGCCACGGTGGGAGCGGTGATCGGCGGCGGCGACGAACCGCCACCCGCGCGCATCGTGTTGTTCTCCGACGGCAAGGAGACCGTGCCGTCGAACCCGGACAATCCGAAGGGCGCCTTCACCGCGGCGCGCACCGCCAAGGATCAGGGGGTGCCGATCTCGACGATTTCGTTCGGGACGCCGTACGGGTATGTCGAGATCAACGACCAACGTCAGCCGGTGCCGGTGGACGACGAGATGCTCAAGGAGATCGCCGATCTGTCCGGCGGTGAGGCGTTCACCGCCTCCAGCCTCGAACAGCTGCGCGAGGTGTATGCGAACCTGCAGCAGCAGATCGGCTACGAGACGATCAAGGGCGATGCGAGTGTGGGCTGGCTGCGTCTGGGCGCGCTCGCGCTGGCTCTGGCGGCGTTGTCCGCAGTGGTCATCAACCGTCGTCTGCCGAACTAGGGATGACGGGCTGACATGAATCTTCCGCTGCTGGGACCGGTTTCGCTCACGGGCTTCCAACACGTCTGGTGGCTCGTGTTCTTTGTGCTGATCGTGGCAGGGCTGGTCGGGCTGTACGTCGCGGCCCAACTCGCGCGGCGCAGGCGGCTGCAGCAGTTCGCCAACACCGAGCTGCTCGACAGCGTCGCACCGAAGCGCCCGAGTCCGTGGCGTCACGCACCGGCCGCGCTGCTGGCAATCGCGTTGTTGCTGTGCACGATTGCGTTGGCCGGGCCCACCTACGATCAGCGCCTGCCGCGTAACCGCGCGGTCGTGATGTTGGCCATCGACGTGTCACAGTCGATGCGGGCCACCGATGTCGAACCGGATCGGCTCACCGCCGCCAAGGAAGCGTCCAAGAAGTTCGTCGATCAGCTCACCCCGGGAATCAACCTGGGGGTGATCGCCTACGCCGGCACGGCCACGGTGCTGGTGTCGCCGACCACGAACCGGGACGCCAGCAGGCGTGCCCTCGACAATCTGCAGGTGGCCGACCGCACCGCCACCGGCGAAGCGATTTTCACCTCGCTGTCGTCGATCGCCACGGTCGGGGCCGTGATCGGCGGCGGCGACACCCCGCCACCGGCGCGCATCGTGTTGTTCTCCGATGGCAAGGAGACAGTGCCGTCGAATCCGGACAATCCGAAGGGAGCCTTCACCGCGGCGCGCACCGCCAAGGATCAAGGCGTGCCGATCTCGACCATCTCGTTCGGCACCCCGAACGGATCCGTCGAGGTCAACGGCGAGCGTGTCCCGGTGCCCGTCGACGACGAGATGATGAAGAAGATCGCCCAGCTCTCCGGCGGCGAGTCCTATACCGCGGCCAACATCGAAGAGCTCAACAAGGTCTACTCCACACTTCAGGATCAGATCGGCTACGAGACTGTTCGCGGTGAGGCCACCACCGGCTGGCTGCGGCTCGGCGCGCTGGAGGCCGCCATTGCCGCGGTGGCGAGCCTGTTTATCAATCGCCGGCTGCCACTCTGAGGCGATTTCTAACCAACCGTGTCCAAACGATC
>CAZOIX010000862.1:0-2374 GCA_964579685.1 uncultured Mycobacterium sp. | reverse complement strand
GCATCCATCCGATCGTAGGGATCGATGCCGGCGGCGCGTCGGTGCATCAGCCGGCGTTCGCCGAGGCGGCCGCCGGGCCCGGCGCGGACACGGCCGTCGTCGAGGGGGCGATCATGCTTGCTCGCACGGTGGTCCGGCTCGCCGAGACGCCTGCCCAGCGGGATCGGGTGCTGGAGCTGAAGGCGAGGCGGGCGTCATGAACCTGCGCGACGCCATCGAGGTGTGGCTGGACGCCCACTACAACGATCTGGTCGCCTGGCGCCGCCACATGCACGCCCACCCCGAGTTGGGCCGTCAGGAATTCGCCACCACGCAGTTCGTTGCATCGCATCTGGCCGATGCGGGCCTCAACCCCAAGGTGCTGCCCGGAGGTACCGGTCTGACCTGTGACTTCGGTCCGGAGCACGGGCCGAGGATCGCGCTGCGCGCCGATATGGATGCGCTGCCGATGGCCGACCGCACCGGGGCTCCGTACGCCTCGGTGGTCCCCAACGTCACCCACGCGTGCGGCCATGACGCACACACCGCGATCCTGTTGGGAACCGCGCTGGCGCTGGCGTCGGTGCCGGAGCTGCCAGTCGGCGTGCGGCTGATCTTCCAGGCCGCTGAGGAGTTGATGCCGGGCGGTGCGATCGACGCCATTGCGGCGGGAGCGCTGACCGGGGTGTCGCGCATCTTCGCGCTGCACTGTGACCCGCGGCTGGCCGTGGGGAAGGTCGCGGTCCGGCCCGGCCCGATCACTTCGGCTGCCGATCAGCTCGAGGTGACGCTGCACTCGCCGGGTGGGCACACGTCACGACCGCACCTGACCGGAGACCTCGTCTACGGGATGGGCACCTTGATCACCGGGGTGCCCGGCATCCTGTCGCGGCGCATCGATCCGCGCAACAGCACGGTGATGGTGTGGGGTGCGGTCAATGCGGGCATCGCGGCCAACGCGATCCCGCAGACCGGCACTTTGGCCGGGACGATCCGCACCGCAAGCCGCGATACCTGGGAGACACTCGAGTCTCTTGTCCGAGAAGCGATTACATCGCTATTGGCACCTCTGAACATCGAGCACACCCTCCAGTACCGACGCGGGGTGCCGCCGGTGGTCAACGAGGAGATCTCGACGCGCATCGTCACCCACGCAATCGAGGCGATCGGCCCCGACGTGCTGTGCGATACCCGACAGTCCGGTGGCGGCGAGGACTTCTCCTGGTATCTGGAGGAGGTTCCGGGCGCGATGGCGCGGCTCGGAGTGTGGACGGGCCGCGGTCCGCAGTTGGATCTCCATCAGCCGACATTCGATCTCGACGAACGAGCGCTTGCGGTGGGTGTGCGCTTCCTGGTCAACATCATCGACCAGGCGGCGCAGTTCTGACGCACCTGCGGCGCCGCAGACAGTCGCCCCCATCGGCGGTCCTACGGTCGAGAGTGCATCCAGGGTTGTGGTCAGCATCCACAACCCTGTGTGCACTCTCGGTCGTAGGACGCAATTTGTCAGATAGACCGGCCAACATCACCGCATGGACGATGTCTTCATCGGCAGTGAGGCACTTGCAAGTGACCTTCTCAGCCGCGGTCAACTGCGCTGGCGTCATCGGGCGATATACCCCGACGTCTACATACGCAAGGAGATGACGCCGTCGCTATCGCATCGCGCGCTCGGAGCATGGCTGTGGTCAGGGCGCGAAGCGGTCGTCTCGGGCCTGACCGCGGCCGCCTTGCATGGCGCGCAAGGGGTCGATGAATCCGCAGATGTGGAACTGATCTGGCGCAATGGTCGCCCGCCTCGGGGAATCGCCGTACGTAGAGTGCGACTCGAATCCGACGAAATCACCGAGATTGCCGGCGTGGTCGTGACGAGGCCGGAGCGAACAGCCTTTGACCTGGCTAGATATCACCCTCGCGACGTCGCCGTCGCTTGCTTGGATGCGCTCTCTTCGGCAACGGGTATCACTGCGTCCGCGGTAGCGCCGCTGGTCGAACGCTATCGAGGGTCGCGGCACTGCGTCCGTGCGGTGAATGCGCTCAGCCTGATGGACGGTGGGTCGCAGTCCCCGGCGGAGACCAGGGTTCGGTTGGCACTCATCGACGCCGGCTTTCCGGCGCCGAAGACGCGATTCGTCGTCGCGGATGCAACGGAGTCCGCGGTCATCGCGATGGGATACGACGCGCCCATGGTCGGCCTCGAATTCAACGCCGTCACGCCGGAGGTCATCGTGCGAAAGGGGTGGACGATGATCCGTGTCGGCGACGGGGCCAACGGCAAGGTCGTCGCGCACCTCGTGAAAGCAGCGGTGATCGAGCTCGGGTATCCGCTCTGGAAATTGCGCAGAATCGCTGGTTAGCGCCCGATCCGGGGGAGTGGAACCCGTTCTCCTACTTC
>CAZOIX010000861.1:0-2376 GCA_964579685.1 uncultured Mycobacterium sp. | reverse complement strand
AAATAGGATCGTGCCCAAATAGTGGACCAGCTTGGGCAGTTCGGCGCTGACCTCCGGCAGCGGAAGGGAGGCGAGAAAGCCGTTGATGGCCGGGAAGTCGTCACGCATCAGTGCTTGCGCGTCCTGAGTAGAGCGTCCGGTTCGCTGCGCGATGAAGTCGATCAGCTTGGGGAACTCGCCCGCTGCCCCGTCGGGGTGCATCATCGCATCGCCGGTATCGGTTGCGGCGGAAACTATTTCGATGCCTCCGCGATCCCCGGTCACCCGGTCGACGGTGAATGCTGGGTTCAGGTCGTTGACCATCGTTTGCGCGGCACCCAGGCGCGGGAACAGTTGCCACCACACCACCAGAATGATCACGATCACGCCGACCAACGTGACGACGGCCCAACAGATCGGCACCGCTTTGCCTTTCATACGCACCTCCGTCATTGCAGCGGTTAGAGCTTCGGCGTTAGGTCCATGAAGCTGATGGTCGACATACCGGTCACCAACCATCGCGACCCCTGATGTTTCATGGCCAGCCGGTAGGACACGAACTTCAGCGAGGGAATGTTCTGGGTCAGCGGGCTGCTGGCGGTGGTGTTGGTGAAGACGATCGCCACGGCCTCGTCGTCATCCAACGACTCCACGCCCACACCGACGACGTCGGTGGTGTTGGTGACCTGGGCCTGCTTGTTCGGCGCAGCCACGGCGTCGACAAAGTCTCGGTACTGAGCATCGAAGTCGCCGCTGAGAAATCCCGCCGCGCGGTCGGGCAATGTGTCGATGGTGTCGGGGGCGTAGGTCCATAGCGCGGTGATCGCTCCGGTCGCGGAGCGGGCGACCTCCATCCTGGCCGCGGCCTCGGCGCGATCGGCCAGGTAGGAATGCACGGCGATGCCCGCGAATGCTGCGCAACCGACGAACAGCACTGACGCCGCGCAGGCCGCAGTGACCAGCCATGTGCCCAAACATCCTCGGCTCGTTGCGGTGTCGGCGTCGGCGTCGCCACCTTTACAGGCGGTGTCGGCGTCCTCGTCCTCGGGGCTCTCGGCAGTCACATCATCGGTATCAGGCTGCTGATCTTCCATTGCCGATCCCCTTCCTTTGTCGCCGTGACCACCCATCGGTTCGCCCTTTCGGCGAGCAATGTGCCGTCTGGAGCCTGTGACGTGAATTTGGTGACCACCAGCACGTCGATGCTGCCGTCGTCGTTGCGTCGTGAGACTCCCGCATCAAGCACGGTGCCCGTGGTCGGTTCGGCTCTGGCCACTTCGACGAGGATCTGGTTTTGGTTGGCGCGGTACTGCTCTGCGAAGTCGCCGGTGGCGTAGGTCGAGATCCGGTCGGTGTAATCGTTGGCGTGGAACGGGTCCGGGGAGGTGAATTCGGTCATGAAGGAGTGCACGAAACCCAGCGCTGCGGCATCGTCGATCGTTGTCCGCCAGTGCTTTTGATGAGAAATCAACACCTGGGTGCAGAAAATGATCGCCGCCGCCGATGTGATCGCGGCGAATATCGCGACGAGTTCAAACCCCCGGCGTCGTGGCCTCCGCACAACGGGAACAGAGGTCGGGCTGTCCAAGTGGAGCGACCAGAAATCAGTGTCGCTTCCGGGATCGAACTTGCGTCTTGGGCTCATGGCCTTGCCTCGGCGGCTTGGGGTTCGGTGACGACGGCGACGTCGTCGACCTTCCAGTCGCGGGTACCTGACTTGGCGAACACGACCCGCACCGACGCGGTGATGTATCGCTGCGCGGGGGGTGCGCCGCGTTGGCCTTGCAAGAACACGAGCATGGTGACCTGATCGGGTGTCGCGGTCAGCACGGAACTGTTGGTCACCCAGTACTCGTTGCGCACCGCGGTCGATTTGGCCACCGCCTCTTGCTCTGCGGTCAGGTCCGCGCGGTAGTTGTCGGTTGCCAGCGATCGCGCCCGCTCGAAGTCGGCTCCGATGGTGTCGGGATAGTAGCTGAGAATCTGCTCGACCATGTGCGGCCCCTTCTGCGCGACCTGCGCGGTGGCCTCAGCGACCGAGTGGTCAGGTTGGCGCACAACGGTATAGCTGAGGGCTGCTCCGCTGGCACACACGGCCGCAGCGGCAATCAGCAGCGCCGTAGCGCGCAGCCGAAGGGTGCGGTCCGGCCGTGCCGAAGCGCAGACGCGCGCCTGCGTACCCAACAGCATGTCGGCGAAGGTGCGTCGGCGTGAGTCCCATAGCGGCCACAGCCAGCCCGCGAACCCCGCGACGGTGTCCACCAGGTGGGCGAGGTCGCGAAGCAGCAGCAACCACACCCCGGGCGCCGCTTCGTGGTTGCGCACCAGCGTGATACCGACGACGGCCCGCCCGAGACTCTGCCCGCTCGTCGCAGGCATCACTAGTCGGTTGTAGGC
>CAZOIX010000860.1:0-2378 GCA_964579685.1 uncultured Mycobacterium sp. | reverse complement strand
ATGACCTCGGCGTTGCGAATCACGATGGGCACGATGGGGATTCCCGTCGACATCGCGATCCGGAACGGTCCCTTCTTGAACGGACCGACCTCGGTGGTGTCCAGCCGGGTGCCCTCGGGCGCGATCAGAATGGACAGGCCCTTACGTGCCAGCTCCTCGACCTTCTTGAGGCCCTCGACGGCCTTCTTGGGGTCGTCACGGTCGATGAACGCCGCGTCCATGATCTTGCCCATCGTGCCGACGATCGGGTCTTTCTCCAGTTCCTTCTTCCCGACCGACGTGAAGTTGGATTCGACCAGTCGCCCGGCGATGAGGGGGTCCGCCTGGTTTCGATGGTTGAAGATGAACACCGCCGGCCGCTCGGCCGTCAGGTTCTCCTTGCCCAGTACGTTCAGCTCGACGCCGATGGTGGTGAGGAGCGTGCGCCCGAACGTCGACGTGAAGAAGTTGACACCGGTGCGTCTGCTTCGGGTCAGCAGGCCGATGCCTATCGCGCCCGCGGCAACCGGCATCAGCGTCGCGATGCCTGCCGCGGTGCGCAGTTGTGACACGGGGCTGGCGCCGCTACGGCTGCTGAATCTCAGCACCGGCCAACCGCGCTTGGCCGCGACCGCCGCGAGCTTGCCCGCCGGGTTGGTGGGCCGCGGGTTGCCGACCAGATACATCAGAGCGACGTCTTCGTCACCGTCGGCGTAGAAGTAGCTCTTCGACAGGTCCACCCCGTTCTTGGCGGCGAACCCCTGCACCGCTCTGGCCTTACCGGGACCCCAGATGATCGGGGTGAGCACCTCGCCGGTCAGCAGGCCGTGGTCGTCGGTCTCGAACTTGTTGCTCAGCACGTTCTTGATGCCGAGAAACCGTGCGACCGGATCGACCTGCACCGTCAGGGCGGACGAGCTGAGCACCACGGTGTGGCCGCGGGCCATGTGCGCGCGGACCAGTTCGCGCATCTCGGGATAGATGCGCCCCACGATCTTCTGCACGAAGAGGCGTTCGGCCAGTTCGTCGATGTCGTCGAGGGAGTTGCCGCGCAGCATGCGGGCGCCCTTGCCGATGAGGTCCTCGAACTCGGAACGGCCGAGTTGATGGTTGAGCCCGGCCTGCACCATGCCGATGAACTCCCCGACCGACATCTGGCGCCGCCGTAACCGGTCCTGCGTCATGACAACGCCGGTGAAACCGGCCACCAACGTGCCGTCGAGATCGAAGAACGCGCCGACCTCGGGACCCGGCGGACTGCCCTCGATCTCGGCGACCGAACCCGGTAGCCGCATGGTTTTACGCGTGGCCTGCGAAGCCTGGCCGTTTCCCGAAGTCATTGCAGCGCACTTCCGTTCGGTGAGATGCGGGCGGGTTCGGATGAGTCCACCGTGAACGATGCGGGTTCCGCACGACCGTCGCCACCGAGGGCGAGGACTTCGTCGAAACCGGAAAGCAGGCAGCGCGCCCACAGGTCGGGGTCGTCGATCGAGGCGCGATCGTAACGGGTGGTGATGGTGCAATATCCCGCGCGGGAAATCAGCACCACCATCATGGCCACACCCGGCAGCGGACCAATCCCATACTGCCGCAAGATCTTCGCACCCGCGATGAACGTGTCGCCCGCATACACCGGCACATTGCTGGCCTGCACGTCGGAGTTGACGATCGATCCGGCGATCGACTCGAGCACCGAGTCGGGCAGCAGGCTGATCACGGGGGCGATGGCGCCGACCATGTCGATCGCCCGCTCTTCGCGCTTGCTCGTCATCTGCGAGCGGATGTTCCTGATCCGCACCTCGGCATCCTGCAGACCGATCGGTGCGGCGAGATTCACGCCGGCGAAGCGGTTTCCGCCGGCCGGGTCGGCGTCGGATCGCAGGTTGACCGGCACCGCCATCGGCAACTTGTCGATGGGCACACCCTTGGCGTCGTGGTACAGCCGCAGCGCGCCGCACAGGCCGGCGAGGTATGCGTCATTGATCGAGCCGCCCGCCGCCTTCGCGGCGCGGTGTAGATCACCGAACTCGATGTCGATGGCCTCGCTGCGCGACGAGAGGCTGCGCCGGCGCAGCACCGGCGACGGTTCGGCGACGGGTCCCATCACCCGGGTGCCCGACATCGCATAGTCGACGACGCTGCCCATGCGCGAGACCGGGTCACGGATCGCCTCGCCCACGACGTGGGCGGCCCCGGACACCACGCCACGCATCCGGCCCGCGATCGTGCGCGGCAGACGCCTAACCCCTTGGCGCATCAGATCGTTGGGCGAGAGGTCCTGCGGGATCGGCAGCGGCGGAATCGCCTGCACCGCAGGCTCGCGCTCCAGGTCGTAGATATTGGCGAACATCTCGACCGCTCCTACGCCGTCGGTCACGGCATGGCGGAGAGGCGTCATG
>CAZOIX010000859.1:0-2382 GCA_964579685.1 uncultured Mycobacterium sp. | reverse complement strand
GGATGGCGTACAGGTCGCGCTCGAGTTCGTTACGCACCACATCGACGTCAGCGGAGGCCAGCGCAGGCCCTGAGATAGCGAAGACGTCGACCACCGACGAACCGAGGGTGGTGACCTTCGCCCACGCGATATCGACGCCGTCGCGTTCGAACACCGCGGTCAGCCTCGCCAGCAGTCCGACACGATCGGTGCTGCGGATTTGGACCACCAGCTCACCAGGGGCGGTGCCGTCGGACCAGATGATCCGTGGCGGGGCGGCCACATGACTCGCCGGGACCGCATCCGCCGGTTCCCCGGCACGTGTCGTGCCGTACTGCGCGGCGTCGCGGTCGCGTTTGTCCAGCGACGCGAGCGCGTCGAGATCCCCGTCGAGGGCGAGGATCCACTGCTGCCGCAGCAGCTCGGACGCCGGCGGGGTTCCGAAGTGCGGCGATACGACGAAGGTGTTGATCGCCGAACCCTGGTGCCCGTTGACCGACGCCGAATGCACCCGCAGCGAGTTCAGCGCAAGCACACCCGCCGCCTTGGACAACAGTCCCCTTCGGTCCGGTGCGATCATCGTCACGTTGTAGATGTGCGGGCTGTCGCCCGCGGTGAGCTCGACGTGCACGCCGACATCGGCCGCCAGCGATAGGTACC
The DNA here is from genome assembly GCA_964579685.1 of uncultured Mycobacterium sp. Taxonomy (GTDB): domain Bacteria; phylum Actinomycetota; class Actinomycetes; order Mycobacteriales; family Mycobacteriaceae; genus Mycobacterium. The sequence goes on along the minus strand of CAZOIX010000859.1, from coordinate 1,743 downwards.
GCGGGTCGATGGGATCCGGTTGTGGCAGCGGTTCGCCGGACATCACCAGCCGGCAGCGTCGCACGAGATCCCCGAGCAGCGAGGCTTTCCAGTCGCCCCACACGCCCGGACCCGTCGCCAGCGAATCCGCTTCGGCCAGCACCTGTAGCAGTTCGAGCACCACCAGGTCGCCGTCGAGCGCGTCGACCACCGATGCGATGGTGGCGGGGTCCTGCAGGTCGCGCCGCGTGGCGGTATGCGGCAGCAGCAGATGGTGGCGCACCACCTTCGACAGGGTGTCGACGTCCGACGGCCACAGGCCGAGCCGGGTGCCGATCTGGACCGCCAGATCGGCACCGATGATGCTGTGGTCGCCGCCGCGGCCCTTGCCGATGTCATGGCACAGCGCGCCGAGGAGCAACAGATCGGGCCGAGACACGCGGGTGGTGAATGCGCTTGCCCGCGAAACAGTTTCAACGAGATGGCGATCGACCGTCCAGATGTGTACGACATCGCGCGGCGGGAGGTCTCGAACCGCGCCCCATTCCGGGAAGAGCCTGCCCCACAGGCCGGTGCGGTCCAGCGCCTCGATGGTGGCCACGGCAGGCGGCCCCGCTGCCAGCATGACCAGCAGATCCTTCAGCGCTTGGCGCGGCCACGGAGTGCGCAGCTCCGGAGCGGTTTCGGAGAGGCGGGCCAGCGTGGACGAGGCCATCGGCAGACCGGTGGTGGCCGAAGCGGCCGCCACCCGCAAGATCAGGCCGGGATCACGTTCGGGGCGAGCGTCGCGTGCGAGGATCACCTCCCCCGCGAATTCGATCACTCCTTCGTCGAGAGGGCGGCGTGCCGGCCTGCGAAGCGCCGCGAGTCCACGGCGGGGCAGCGCGTTGGCGGCGGTGCGAATCCCGGACTCGACGTAGAAGCTGATGGTGCGGGCGGCGTCGGACAACATGCGGGCCAGGTCGAATCGGTCTCCGATCCGCAGCGCCGCGCCGATCTCGTCGGCATGCTGGGCCAACAGCAGCTCGCGTCCGCGCCCGGCCACCCGGTGCAACTCGGTGCGCACATTCAGCAGCGTCATGTGCGCCTCACCGAGAGTCTCGGTCGGCGACGCCGACGATCGGCTGGGATAGACATCGGCGAGCTGGGCGATCGCCAGCGCGTTGAGCAGTTGAACGTCGCGCAGGCCGCCGCGTCCGCATTTGAGATCGGGCTCTGCCCGGTGGGCGATCTCCCCACTTCGCTCCCACCGCGCGCGGGTGTGTTCGACGAGTTCGTCGAAACGCGGGGCGATTCCGGTACGCCACTGTCGCCGGGCTCCCCCGATCAGCAGCGATGACAGGTCCGAATCGCCTGCGATGTGCCGTGCTTCGAGCATGGCAAGTCCGGCGGAGATGTCGTCGCCGGCGACGGTCAGCGCCTGCGGCACGGTACGCACACTGTGGTCGATGCGAATGTTCGCGTCCCACAATGGATACCACAACAGCTCGGCGACCTGGCCGACGACGTCGGCTGGCATGTTGTCGTGCAACAGCGTCAAATCGAGGTCCGAATACGGCACCAGCTCACCGCGGCCCAGCCCACCGGTCGCGACGATGGCGAACCCGCTCGTTGACGTGATACCGATCTCGGCCGCCTTTGTGGTGAGCCAGAACTCGTACAGGTCGAGAAGTGCGTCACGCAGCGCTGCCGAATCCAGGTGCCGGGAGTCGTTGGTCAACAACTGTTCGGCAGCAGCGGCGAGGTCGGTTGCGGGCCGCAAAG
>CAZOIX010000858.1:0-2385 GCA_964579685.1 uncultured Mycobacterium sp. | reverse complement strand
GGCCACTAGCTCAGAACGTCGGGATCGGCCTTGATCGTCATGCGCGCGGCGCCGGCCCAGTAGACATCGGCGGCGCGTTCGATCAACGACTGCTGCATGCCGACCATGTCACCGCGGCTCATCGTCGACGGTGTCCGTCCGGTCAGCATCACGTCATAGGCCAGTCGGCACACCCGTTCGATGGATACCGCCCGATAGACCGCTTCGGCCAGATTGCGGCCGGCCGCGATGACGCCGTGGTTCGCCAGGACGACGAGGTTGGCCGCGCCGATCTGCTGTGCGAGTTCGTTTGCCCGCCAAGGGGCGTCGATCTCACCGTCGTAGTTCTCGACAAGATACATGTCGTCCAGGAACAGCGATCCGGTCTGATGGACGAGTTCGGGCAGGGTACCCAGCGCCGCGATGAGGCTGACGTAGTACGGATGGTTGTGGATCACCACGCGGGCGTCTGGGCGGATGCGGTGGAGTTCGGTGTGCAGGTGGATGGCGGGTGTGACGTCCCAGCGGCCCCGGACCACCCGGGCCTCCTCGTCGACCACGCAGATGTCGGAAGCCGTCAACTCCTGCCACCAGAGTCCCCACGGGTTGACGAACATGTCGGACACCCCGTCCGGCTGCCAGGTGATGTGCCCGGCCATGTTCTCGGCGAAGCCGATGTCGGCGAGGTGCCGGAACGCGACGGCCATCAGCTGCTCGTCGGTGAGGTCGGCCCCGATGGGCGGCGTCTTCGACGGCGACCAGACGTCCAGACCGCCTCGACGTACTTCTCCTGTGGTCATGATGCCTCCCGAATCCGTTCGCGAAGTTGACCTTTGGCGACCTTGCCGCCGGACGAGCGCGGTAATTCGTCGAGCACTTCCAGGCGCTCGGGCAGCAGCTCCTTGGAGACGCCCTGTGCCAGCAGATGGTCGACAAGTGTTGCCAGGTCCAGAGCGCCGGCGTGCCGTAGTTCGACGTAGACACAGACTCGTTCGCCGAAGACCGGGTCGGGCATGGCGACCGCCGCCGCAACGGCCACGGCGGGATGCGTCGCCACGGCTTCCTCGACCTGGACCGCGCTGATGTTCTTTCCGCCGCGAAGGATGAAGTCCGATGTCCGGCCGGTCAGGGTGAGATAGCCGTCGGCGTCGAGTTCGCAGATGTCGCCCATCCGCATCCAGCCGTCCTCGGTGAACAGCTGGTCGTGGTCGGTGCCGTCGAGGTAGCCCAACGACAGCGCGGGTCCCCTGCAGGCCGGTTGCCCGCGACCGGACTCGGTGACGTCGCGGTCGCCGTCGAACAATCGCACGGCCATCTCCGGCACGACCCGGCCGGCGGTGCGCAGCCTGCGATCCAACGAATCGGACACGGTGGTGGCGCTCAGCATGCCGGTCTCGTTGGAACCGTAGAACTGCAGGATCGTGACACCGGTGAGCTCCTCGAACCGTGCCGCCTGCGTGTACGGCAGCGGCTCACCGCCGGTGAACACGATGCGCAGGCTGCTCAGATCATGGTCGGCCGATGCGGGGTCCGCGAGGATCATCGCCAATTGCGTGCTGACGCAACACAACACCGTCGCGCGATGCCGCTCGATCGCCGCGCATGTCGCGGCGGGGTCGAAGCGCTCGATGCGCACTGCGGTGGCACCCAGATGGATCGGTGTGGTGTGCGAGGTCCAGATCCCGAAGCCGAACGGCGTCGGGATGACGGGAAGAAAGACGTCGTCCGCGGTCAGCTCGCCGTTGGCGACCGCCTTGAGATGGAAGTAGTGCCATCTGTTCTGGGTGTGCACAACGCATTTGGGCATGCCGGTGGTACCCGATGTGGAGTTGATCAGAAAGACGTCATCGGGACCCGTCGGCGACAGGCCGGTCGTCGGTCGCGGTGGGCGCGTGTCGATGGCGAGTTCGGCACCGAGCTCAACCACTGGTGTCGAGCCGCCGGCGGCCTCGGTCGCGAGCCGGCGCCGGTCGGTATCGGTGACGAGCAGAGCGGGCCGCGTGGTCCGCAGGATCTGCTCGGCCTCGCGGACCCCGACGCGCGATCCCAGGCCGACGACTGCCGCGCCGCATCGCTCGATGGCGACCAGCGCGATATGGATCGCCGCAGTGTCCTTGTGCCAGAGACCGACGCGATCTGTTGGTCGGACACCGCGATCCATCAGCTCGCAGGCCACGTTGGTGGCGGCGTTGTCGAATTCGGACCAGGTGAACCCGCGGTCGGCCGAGTCGAGGGTGAAGTCGATGTAGGCCGGCTTGTCCGGTGATGTGGCGGCGTTGCGGTGTACACAGTCGGACAGCGTGATGTCCGACCACCAACCGGCGGCCCGATAGTGCGCCGCTTCCGCGCTCGTCACGGCGATCCGGTCGACGCCCATCACCAAATCATATGAAAATGAGGCTCACG
>CAZOIX010000857.1:0-2385 GCA_964579685.1 uncultured Mycobacterium sp. | reverse complement strand
AGCCGCACCTGGCGCTCTACATGGGCGGCATGGGCGCCGAGGACACCAACTTCCATGCCGACGTCTATCGCCGGATGGGCTACGCCGAGGTCGTCGACGACGTCACCAAGCTGTTCCGCAGCGACCGCAAAGACGAGGCGGCCAAGATCATTCCTGACGAACTCGTCGACGACTCCGCGATCGTCGGCGACCTCGGCTACGTGCAGCAACAGATCAAGGCGTGGGAAGCCGCCGGCGTGACGATGATGGTCGTCGGTGCGCGCTCACCCGAGCAGATCCGCGACCTCGCCGCACTGGTGTAGGACTCGAGTAGACACTTCCTTGCTAGTTGTCTAGTCCGCGTTCTAGATTGGCCCGATGAGCCAGCACACAATCGCCGGCACGGTGCTGACCATGCCGGTACGGGTCCGTAAAGCGACCCAGCATATGGCGATGTTCTCCGTGGACGCCGACGCTGCCCAGGCGATGATCGACTACAGCGGTTTCCAGGTCTGCCGATACCGGCCCGGCAAAGCGATGGCTGTCCTGATGCTGATGCGCTACATCGACACCGATCTCGGCGAGTACTACGAGTACGGGACCAACGTGATGGTCAACCCGCCGGGGTCGAACGCGAAGGGTCTGCGCGCCCTGCAGTCCGCGGGGGCGTTCGTCCACCACCTGCCCGTCGATCAGCCCTTCACCCTCGAAGCCGGCTGCACCATCTGGGGCTACCCCAAGGTGATGGCGGATTTCACGGTCCGCGACGGGCACACGTACTCGTTCGACGTGACGATCGACGGACAGTTCGCCGTCGGCATGGACTTCAAACCCGGACTGCGGGTGCCGTCGGCGTTCACGGGCAAGCCGCAGGAGCACCCCACCTATTCGTACCGCGACGGTGTCCGTCGCCGGACGCTCGGAGAGATGACGATGACCGATGCGCGGTACCGGCCCGGCGGGGCGACCGTGCGGCTCGGCGAACATCCCTATGCCAAAGAACTCGCCTCGCTAGGCTTCCCGAAACGCGCGATGGTCTCCGGTTCGGCGGGCAACGTGGCGATGTCGTTCGCAGACGCGCAGGAGGTTTGAGATGGCAGCACCGACAGTATCGACGAAGCCGGACGTGGACCTTGCCGACGGTGGTTTCTATGCCGACCGGTCCGCCTCCCGTGAGGCCTACAAGTGGATGCGGGCCAACGAGCCGGTGTTCCGGGATCGCAACGGGTTGGCCGCAGCGACAACGTACGAGGCCGTGATCGACGCGGAGCGCAATCCCGAATTGTTCTCCAACGCAGGCGGTATCCGCCCCGATCAACCTGCCCTGCCGATGATGATCGACATGGACGATCCGGCACATCTGTTGCGCCGCAAGCTCGTCAACGCCGGCTTCACCCGGAAGCGGCTGAAGGTCCAGGGCGACTCCATCGGCTCACTGTGCGACTACCTCATCGACCGGGTGTGCGAGCGGGGCGAATGCGACTTCGTCACCGACATCGCCGCGCCGCTGCCGATGGCCGTCATCGGCGACATGCTCGGAGTGCTGCCCGACGAGCGGGAGATGTTCCTCAAGTGGTCTGACGACATGATGGAGGGGCTGAGTTCCACTGTCTCCGAGGCCGATATGCAGGTCACCCTGGATGCCTTCATGGCCTACAACGAGTACACCATGAACAAGATCGAACAACGTCGCGCCGAGCCGACCGAGGACCTGATCAGTGTCCTGGTGCACGCGGAGGTGGACGGTCAACGGCTGTCCAACGACGACATCCTTCAGGAGACCCTGCTGATCCTCGTCGGCGGCGACGAGACGACGCGCCACACCATCTCCGGTGGAACCGAACAACTGATCCGCCACCCCGAGCAGTGGCAGCTGTTACAGGACAAACCCGATCTGGTCCCCACCGCGATCGAGGAGATGCTGCGCTGGACTTCACCGTTGAAGAACATGGCGCGCACGATCACTGCCGACACCCAGTTCCACGGAGCGCAGTTGCGCAAGGGCGAGAAGATGCTGCTGATGTTCGAGTCGGCAAACTTCGATGAGGCCCAGTTCGGTGATCCCGAAAACTTCAACATCCAGCGAGACCCCAACAGCCACTTGGCATTCGGCTTCGGCACGCACTTCTGTCTCGGCAATCAGCTGGCTAGGATTGAGCTGATCAACATGATCGGCGCGGTCCTGAAGCGGCTGCCCGATCTGCAGCTGGCCTCAGATGCCGTGCTTCCGCTGAGGCCGGCGAACTTCGTCAGCGGCCTCGAGTCGATGCCGGTGACGTTCACGCCGACCAAGCCGGTGGGCTAGCGATTTCGGTGCGCATACGACCGCTCAGCGACAGTATGCGCACCGAAATCGCTATTTCATCTTGAAGTTGGGCTTGCGCTTCTCCAGGAACGCCTTCGGAC
>CAZOIX010000856.1:0-2395 GCA_964579685.1 uncultured Mycobacterium sp. | reverse complement strand
CTGATAAAGAGTATTTTTTGATCGCAACTAACTTGTGACTTGGCTTTCAAATGAATAATCAATTCCTGCATAACAGTACTGTTAAGCACTAGTGCTTGTCATGCCCGATCGGGATGCGACGAGAGATATTTACCATTTAGAGTGCACAATGGATGCAGTGTGACCAGGATATTGACCATCCCTGAGATAGTCGCCACTCAGTTTCAGAACGACGAGTGATTGAGCATGCCAACTGTCTGAAAAAGTGCCTTCCGAATGAGTATCCCTGTCCTGTGTCTTGCCTTGCTGCTGCTTTGGCCTGAGGCACGTGCAGCTTCACGGTGGCACAACACGCGGTTTAATAGTCGATCCCCCGGCAATTCGTGGGCACTTAAGCCAGTGACAAAACAGCTGATTGAAACCATAGATGATCTGCGGGACGGCGTCTATTCGCTGGAACTCGCCGCGGCCCGGCCGACCTCTTGTAAAGTCTCCAGGACAGGTAGGTAGTAGAGATTCATGACAGATCCCATTACATTCTCATTCCTTCTAAGCTCACCTTGTCGTTTATCCTATCCATCTATTATTTTAATCTATGTTTTTTATTAGATGCTCGCTCACGTTTGCCTATGCGTACAAATTCTTTCAGAATTCCTGGGATTCAACAACCGTACATGCTCAGAGCTGCTGTCACCCAGAAGAACTGCTGGGCCAGTGATGCGTGGTCCCAGCAAGTCCATGATGTGGCGTGAATGGCTGATTCGAGTCAAAGATAACATTAGAGGTCAAAAAGTAGTATCTCTGCAGGCGTTTATCCCCCCAAATATCGCGAAAAATGCCAGATGTCTGGGCTTTATCAGCAACTATTACGGTGACCCGGGCTACAAGGGGACTTGCATCATACCCCCATATGGCAGTGGCCTGTTCCTGAACGCTACTGCTCCAGATAATATAAATGACAATAATAGAAATGATCCTCAAAAGTGGATTGTCAGGCAGGCCGACTCGCCGTCGCATTTTGAGCTGGTGGCCCTCAGCAAGCCAGAGCCATGCATGAGGGTACTTGCAGTGGAGGGGTGCTCGTCCATGCCCACACTGGTCGAGAGCCCTGTCAAGTACTTTGTAGAGAGCATTAAGTATACGTCTTGGAAGCTTACTCATCGATACGAGTTGTTCCCTTCGGCTTCTGCTCCATCACTCCTGTTGCCACCACCACCACCACTTTTGCCTCTGTCACCAAAGCCCTCTACACCTAATGATGAACCGCTGGCGATCCCAGGACCTGTAATCGATGGGCCCAGCTTCACAGCGACAGGATATGCGAATGTGATAGTGAATTATTTTGGTGGAGATAATGGATGCTCTGTGTCGTCCATTGTCTTTCTATTTTTGCCCACGTACGCAGTTTCCGGGACGAACAGGATTGAAGTGGGTGTGGGGCCATCATTGCAGTCCCAAGGCCAAGATATTCCAGTCACTGCCCCTGGCTTACATTCCATCTTCGCTTTTGGAATGTGTTCGAATGGTCTTTTGACGGCGTACTCCAACATCTTGTGGGTGTTTTCTGCTCCGGCAGGCTCAGTTCCAACAGTTTTTCCTCCACCACCCACAAGTCCACCTCCACCACCGACTCCTCAACCCCCTGCTCTCATTCCTACTGCAACACTGTTTATCTTGCGATACACGGGCAGCATCAATGAAAAAGAATTTTCCTACCAAGACAGAAGTCAGGTATGCAGCAATATTGAGCTTTTGCAAGCCGGGGCGACTTCTTGTGAGATCTTGTCAGTCCTACCAGGCAGTGTCATTGTTACAGGAACAGTGACATATCCCTCAAGCCAGCAGGCAAATGAACTTGTCCAGCAACTGCAAAATCCTATATCGAACTCTAATTTATTGTATGGAATAGAAGGGGCGATGGAAGTCAAATTGGAATTGGCATCTGACGACTCCAAACCGCTAGTGCCAAGGTTGCCAGGTGCTCCTAGAAGCGTTACCGCACAGCAGTACAATGGTGAGTGTCCTAAGGTAGCGTTGGATGTATCCTTCGACCCTCCTGCAAACACGACAGGGATCATCTCCTATTTGGTGACGTGTTTTTCGATATTGGATCCAACAGAAGCTAGCACAGCTCTGGGAGTTGGAGCAGACACAACAGTCATCCGGGTAAGGTCCCTGTTACCAGGGTCGAGCTACAGGTGTCAGGTGCAGACTGCAACGGTGGACTTGATATCTATTCCTTCGGCGCTATCTTCAGCCACCAGCACAGGGTGCCCTCCAAGCCCCCCTGCTATATTAAGTCCACTTGCGCCACCAATAGGTATCACACTGCCACCTCCACCACCTCCCAGTCCACCACCTAGTCCTCCTCCACCACCACCCAGTCCACCTCCAAGTCCTCCTCCACCACCACCCA
>CAZOIX010000855.1:0-2396 GCA_964579685.1 uncultured Mycobacterium sp. | reverse complement strand
CCACCGGCATGCGGGTGCGTTTGGCGATGGGAGTCGTCACCAGCATCGATCCCGAGATCCTTCTGCTCGACGAGGGGATCGGCGCGGTGGACGCCGATTTCCTGAAAAAGGCACAGTCGCGGCTGCAGGGGCTCGTCGAACGCTCCGGCATCCTGGTGTTCGCCAGCCACTCCAACGAGTTCCTGGCGCGGCTGTGCAAGACCGCGATGTGGATCGACCACGGCACCATCAAGATGACCGGCGGCATCGAGGAGGTCGTGCGCGCCTACGAGGGCGAGGACGCCGCCCGCCACGTCCGCGAAGTGCTCGAGGAAACCCGCTCGGCATGACCGGCCCCACCGTGTGCGCCGTCGTCGTCACCCACCGTCGTCGCGACGAACTGGCCAAGTCACTGGAAGCGGTGTCGGCCCAGACCCGCACGCCGGACCATGTGATCGTCGTCGACAACGACGACGACCCGCGGGTGGCCGAGCTCGTGACCAGCCAGCCCATTCCGGCCACGTATATCGGTTCGCGCCGAAACCTCGGCGGCGCAGGCGGATTCGCGCTCGGCATGTTGCACGCAATGGCGCTTGGTGCCGAGTGGCTGTGGCTGGCCGACGACGACGGACGACCGGCCGATTCCGAGGTGCTCGGGACGCTACTGGCCTGTGCCGACGACCACGGTCTGGCCGCGGTATCGCCGATGGTGTGCGATATGAACAATCCCGGGCGTCTGGCGTTTCCGCTGCGCCGCGGGCTGGTCTGGCGGCGTCGGGTCGAGGAGTTGCGCACCGATGCGGCCGACGACCTCCTGGCGGGCATCGCGTCCTTCTTCAACGGAGCGCTCTTCCGCGCATCCACGCTGGAGGCTATCGGCGTGCCCGACCTCCGACTCTTTGTCCGCGGTGACGAGACTGAACTGCACCGCCGCCTGGTGCGCTCAGGGCTCCCGTTCGGCACGTGCCTCGGTGCGGCATACCTGCATCCGCAGGGCGGCGACGAGTTCAAACCGATCCTCGGCGGGCGGATGCACACGCAGTATCCCGACGACAAGGTGAAGCGGTTCTTCACCTATCGCAATCGCGGCTACCTGCTGTCACAGCCCGGGCTACGGCGGCTGCTGTTGCAGGAGTGGGTCCGGTTCGGCTGGTACTTTCTGGTGTCGCGGCGCGATCCCGCCGGCTTGATCGAGTGGATCCGGTTGCGGCGCATGGGCCGTAAGGAGAGGTTCAGGAGGCCCGCACCGTGACGTTCACCGACGCCGCCGCGCAGTCGAAGACGATGGCACGTGCGTGGGGCGACCTGGTCGCAGGCTTCGGCAGGCGCGAGTTGTGGTTCCACCTGGGCTGGCAGGACATCAAACAGCGCTATCGCAGGTCGGTGCTCGGGCCGTTCTGGATCACCATTGCGACCGGCGCCACCGCGGTCGCCATGGGTTTGTTGTACTCCAAGCTGTTCAAGCTTCCACTCGAAGAGCACCTGCCCTACGTCACACTCGGCCTGATCGTCTGGAACCTCATCAACGCGTCGATCCTCGAAGGCGCGGAGGTCTTCATCGCCAATGAGGGCCTCATCAAACAACTTCCGACGCCGCTGTCCGTGCACGTGTACCGACTCGTGTGGCGGCAGATCATCCTGTTCGGCCACAACATGATCATCTTCGTGATCATCGCGATCATCTTTCCGAAGGCGTGGACGTGGACCGACTTGGCGGTCATCCCTGCTCTTTTCCTGATCATTCTGAACTGTGTGTGGGTGTCGCTGTGCTTCGGCATCCTGGCCACCCGGTACCGCGACATCAGTCCGCTGCTGGTCAGCCTTGTTCAGTTGCTGTTCTTCATGACGCCGATCATCTGGAACGAGTCGACCCTGCAGCAGCAGGGGGCGGGGGATTACGCCCGCATCGTCCAGCTGAATCCCCTGCTGCACTACCTCGACATCGTGCGGGCGCCGCTGCTCGGCGCGGACCAGCAGGTGCACCACTGGGTGGTGGTGATCGCGTTGACCATCCTCGGCTGGACATTCGCGGCACTGGCCATGCGGCAGTACCGGTCGCGCGTGGCGTACTGGGTCTAGCGCGAGTTATCCCCAATGGGGTTTTTATCCACAGGTTGGGGTTGGGCTGGGGTTTCGCGCCTGCTGGGTGGGTATTGTCGAATGTATGTTCGAATCGTTGGTTCAGACGGCGCTCGGTAGTCGCAGCGTGGGGGCGTGGGCGGCCGTGGAAAACGCCGCCTGCGCACACCGGCTGGCCGCGATGGCCGACGCACTCGACGCCATGCTGGCCGCCGACGGCTCTGTTGAGCGTGAGCAGTGGTGCCTGGACAACTGGGACGCCGTGGCCGCCTCGGTGGCCGCCGCCCAGAACGTCTCCCTGGGGGTGGCCGCCCATCAACTGTTGATCGCCGACGCCC
>CAZOIX010000854.1:0-2397 GCA_964579685.1 uncultured Mycobacterium sp. | reverse complement strand
CACGGGCCGCGCACCCGATTCCACTTCCTGGTGGATCTTGTAGGCCTCGTCGGCGATCAAACCCTGCAGATACCCGTCCTCGATGCAGCGCACCATGCCGCCGTGGGCCTCGAGATCACCCATGATCTCGATGATCTTCTCCTCGGTGGCATCGGTGAGTGCCTCGACGAAATAGGACCCACCCAGCGGATCGGCCACCTTCGCCACCCCGGTCTCATAGGCGAGGATCTGTTGCGTGCGAAGCGCCAACGTCGCGGACTCCTCGCTGGGCAGCGCGAACGGCTCATCCCAGGCCGCGGTGAACATCGACTGCACACCGCCGAGCACCGCGGCCATCGCCTCATACGCCACCCGGACCAGATTGTTCTGTGCCTGAGGCGCGTACAGCGACGCGCCGCCCGCCACACAGCCGAACCGGAACATCGACGCCTTGTCGGTGCTGGCGCCATACCGCTCCCGCACGATGGTGGCCCAGCGCCGACGCCCCGCCCGGTACTTGGCGATCTCCTCGAAGAAGTCGCCATGGGTATAGAAGAAGAACGAGATCTGTGGGGCGAACTTGTCGATGGTCATTCGGCCGCGCTCCACGACGGTGTCGCAATAGGTGACGCCGTCGGCGAGGGTGAACGCCATCTCCTGGACGGCGTTGGCGCCGGCGTCGCGAAAGTGCGCACCGGCCACCGAGATCGCGTTGAACCGTGGGACCTCAGCGGCACAAAACTCGATCGTGTCGGCGATCAGCCGCAGCGAGGGCTCCGGCGGCCAGATCCAGGTGCCGCGCGACGCGTACTCCTTGAGGATGTCGTTCTGGATCGTGCCGGTCAGCTTCTCCCGCGGCACCCCCTTCTTCTCCGCGGCCGCGACATAGAAGGCCAGCAGGATCGCCGCGGTGCCGTTGATGGTGAAGCTGGTGCTGATCTTGTCCAACGGGATGCCATCGAACAGGATCTCGGCATCGGCCAGCGTGTCGACCGCGACACCGACCCGGCCGACCTCCTCGCCGTACTCGGCGTCATCGGAGTCATAGCCACACTGCGTGGGCAGATCCAGCGCCACCGACAGCCCGGTACCGCCCTGATCCAACAGATAGCGGTAGCGGCGATTGGACTCCTCGGCCGTACCGAAGCCCGAATACTGCCGAAACGTCCACAGCTTGCCGCGATACCCGCTGGCGAAGTTTCCGCGCGTGAACGGATAGGTCCCGGGAGCCGGCGGCTCGCCGCTTCGGTCGGCCGGTCCGTAAATGGGCTCCAGCGGGATGCCGGAAGGGGTCTGTACAGGCTCGGTCATCACTCGATAACGTACTTGCAAAAAATGAGAATGCCAATACCGCACGCTGGAAATGCGCAGACAGCGGGACCCGCGGTCGCCCTCCGAATGAGTCTGAAGGCCCAGTAAACAGCGATTATGGCACTTGCCTAGAATGAGAACGCCACTACCAGTCCTGTAGAATCCAGGGACTGCAAATCCCGAGGAGGCCCATGACGAGCCCGGCATCGTTCACCGACCGCACCCTCGTCGTGTCGGGGGGAAGTCGCGGAATCGGACTGGCGATCGCATTGGCTGCGGCGAAGCGCGGCGCGAACGTCGTCCTGCTGGCGAAAACCTCCGAACCGCACCCCAAATTGCCCGGCACGGTGCACACCGCCGTGGCCGATGTCGAGGCGGCGGGTGGGAAGGGAGTCGCCGTCGTCGGCGATGTGCGCTCCGAAGAGGACGTCCAGCGCGCGGTCGATGCGGCTGTCGAGAACTTCGGCGGCGTCGATATCGTCATCAACAACGCCAGCGCGATCGCGACCGAACCGACCGAAGAGCTGGCCGCCAAGAAATTCGACCTGATGATGGACATCAATGTCCGTGGCACGTTCCTGCTGACCAAGGCGGCGCTTCCGCATCTGCGTAAGTCGCAGAACGCCCACGTCATCACGCTGGCCCCGCCGCTGAACATGAACCCGCACTGGCTGGGCGCACATCCGGTCTACACCCTGTCGAAGTACGGGATGACGCTGTTGTCGCTGGGATGGGCGGCCGAATACGCCGATGCAGGCATCGGGTTCAGCTGCCTGTGGCCCGAGACGTACATCGCCACGGCCGCGGTCGCCAACGCGCCCGGCTTCCAGGAGAGTCTGGCCAGGTCGCGCGATCCGCAGATCATGGGCGACGCGGCGGTCGCGATCCTGTCCCGCCCGGCCGACGACGTGAACGGGCAGTGCTTCATCGATGTCGATGCGCTGGCATCGGCCGGGGTCACCGACTTGGCCGGCTACGGCGGTGGGGACGACCCCATCCTTGATATCTTCGTCGACAAACCATGAGCATCTCGTTGCTGCTGGAAATGGCAGCGTCAACAAACCCGGACCGGACCGCGCTGGTATCCGGCGAGATGCGGCTTACGAC
>CAZOIX010000853.1:0-2397 GCA_964579685.1 uncultured Mycobacterium sp. | reverse complement strand
CGGCGGATGGTGTCGGTGTAGAGCGCGTTGCCGCCGTCGATGATGATGTCGCCGGATTCCATCGCATCAGCGAGTTCGTTGATCACGGCGTCGGTCGGATCGCCCGCCTTGACCATGATGATCACTCGACGCGGCTTTTCAAGGGCGGCAAGGAATTCGGGGATGGTCTCACTGCGCACAAAGTTGCCTTCCGAGCCGTGCTCCGCCAGCAGCGCATCGGTCTTGGCGACGGACCTGTTGTGCAACGCGACCGTATAGCCGTGATGGGCGAAGTTGCGGGCGAGATTGGATCCCATCACCGCAAGGCCGGTGACCCCGATCTGAGCAGTGCCGGTCGTGGGATTGTCAGACGAGCTCATACGGGCAGCCTTTCGTGTTGTTGTGCAGAACCGGGCCTACTACAGAAAAACACCTACGCGGTGAACAAACGATTCAACTCGGTCAACCATGGCAGCACCACCGCGACGGTGGGCACCACGAGCACGGCCGCGGCGGCCGTGTAGGCGCAGGCGGCCACGATCAGACTGTTGCCCCGACCGCCGAGGCGGCGGACGCGAACCACGGTCGTGGGTCCGCCTGCGGCCAGCGCTCCCGCGGGTGTGCGACCCATGGCACAGGCGACCAGTGCGCGGGCCAGGGGAGTGGGACCTGCGGCGCGTAGCGCCGCGTCGTCAGCCAGCATCTCGATCAGCAAGCGCACGGCGTCCAGTGCGCTGGCGCTGCGGACGAACCGCGGAAATGCGGCATGAACCGCGGTGAACATCTCGAGCACGAGGTCATGCCGGGCCCGCAGATGTGCCCGCTCGTGCGACAGAATTGCGGCAACCTCATTGTCTTCCAGCGCCGTCAGTGTGCCCTCACTGACCACCACCCGGCTCCGAACGCCAGGCAGGCAATAGGCAAGTGGCTCGTCGACGTCGAGGATGCGCAATCCATCTCCGGCGTGCGCGTGGGCCCATTTCCGTGGCTTACCCACCAGATCGACAACCATTCGATGATGTGCGCGCCGGCGCCGAGTCGCGATCGCGACCTGCACGATGGCCACGGCCAGCCGCGTCCCGATCACCAGCGTGAGCGCGAACACCCCGAGGTAGGCGAGCCACAACGGCCAACCCAAGACGTCGATCTCACTGGCGATGGTTGCGGTTGGCCTGCCATCGGGTCCCGGTACGAAAAGCCTGCTCGCGATCGAGATTCCGGCGGAGAAGGCCGACAAAACAGCGGCCAGAGCGATGGCCTGCCACAACACGATGGCGGCTCGCGGAGCCCGCGACGGCCATGACGCCCGCGCCAGCATCGTGGGCACCGGTCCCGACAGAACCAGTGCCATGACGGTGAAGGCCAGCGCGGACACGCTGTAAGTGTCTCTCAGCCGGTGCCCGGCTCGCCAGCGGGTGGCGGGATCCGGTGCTTGCTTTCCAACTCGGCAAGGGCGCGACGTAAGGCCGCTGCCTCGTCGGCGCCGACGCGCTCGACAAAATGCACGAGCGCGGCCTCCCGGCCGCCCGAGTCCGCGGCCTGATCCAGGGCGTCGACCATCAACCCGGCGACCAGTTCGTCACGCCCATGTGTGGGGGCGTACCGATGGGCGCGGTCGTCGCGGTGCTGGACGACCAGGTTCTTCTTGGCCAGGCGTTGTAGCACGGTCATGATCGTGGTGTACGCCAGATCGCGTCGAGCCGATAGCGCCTCGTGAACCTGGCGTACGGTCTGGGGCTCTCGCGCGGACCACAGGTGGTCCATCACCGCGCGTTCCAACTCCCCTAAACGCGTCAACTTGGCCATTCTTCGTTCATCTCCTAGAGACGGTAGATCCAGCGTACTACGGGTTTACTACCGTGCGTCGTATCCCGCACGGCCTACGTCGTTCAGCACGCGTGCCCGCCTGTCCGACGAAATGTTCTGGCTATGGTCACCGCCCCGTCGCCCACCCTTGTGAGTCCAGTCACAGGGTATGGCCCCCTCGGTCGGCGCACCTATAGTAAGGCTAACCTAACTCATACCGGGAGGTTCCATGACGGTTCTGGTCGACGACCCACTCATCGCGAGTATGGCCATCGAGCACGCCCTGCCGTTGCACGAGTCCAGTCGCCGGCTGCGCGAGCTCTATCCCGAATGTCCGCGCGTCTATGGCGTCGCGGTGATCGGCGATCTGTCGCGTAGGCGCTGGTGGCCGTTGGCCCAAGCGCTGACCACCGACCGGCTGTATTCGATGTTCAATCTCGCGGCCGAGGAGACCGAAAGCCGCGCCGCGGTGGCCCAGCAGCTGGCCGCGACCTTGGCGCATGTCGTGGTCGGACGGGTCGTCCCCCTGCTCGTGCTGGAAGGTCGTGCGTGGGATACCGGACTGGAGAACCTGTGGGTGCACGTGGATTCCGAGGGTGCCATCGATTGGGT
>CAZOIX010000852.1:0-2406 GCA_964579685.1 uncultured Mycobacterium sp. | reverse complement strand
GGGCTACATAAAGAAGGGCGTCGAGGAAGGCGCCAGGATCGTGACGGGCGGCGGACGCCCCGAGGGTCTGGACAGCGGCTGGTTCGTCCAGCCCACGGTGTTCGCCGATGTCGACAACTCGATGACCATCGCGCAGGAGGAGATCTTCGGGCCGGTGCTGGCGGTGATTCCGTACGAGACCGAAGAGGACGCCATCCGTATCGCCAACGACTCGGTGTACGGGCTGGCCGGCAGCGTGTGGACGACCGACAACAAGAAGGCGATCGAGATCGCGGGCAAGATCCGCACCGGCACCTACGCGGTCAACATGTACGCATTCGATCCCTGTGCGCCGTTCGGCGGATACAAGAACTCGGGCGTCGGCCGCGAGAACGGCCCCGAGGGCATCGAGGCGTACGTCGAGCCCAAGAGCGTCCTGCTGCCGTTCGGCTACACGCCAGAGGACTGACGCCGGCGGGCATGACTATGGCATAGACCATAATTTCGGCTGTCGCCACAGGTGCCGGCAGGAACACCGACTCCCGACCGTGCATCAGTTCACCAGCTGTTTACCGTCGGATCGGATGTGACGCGGAATACAAATTTCGCGTAGGGGTGTTCTCTCTTTTATGATGCTTTTCATAGATAGGGAGGCGCGTCATGTGGATCGTTGAGGTCAACTTCGCCGGCCGTCGATTCGTCCACCAGGTGCACGCCCGTCGGCCGTCCTTCCGACTCAGCCCGCGCAGCTTCGGATGGCGTCATTCTGAACTTCAGCAGACGCCCGCCGCCTGATCGCCCACGTTGGAGGTAACTCTGTCTTCCGCCGCGACCAAGCCCGCCAAGCGGGGATCGACGCGCGCCCGCATGGTGATCAGCGCCGCGGAGGTACTGCGTGAGCGCGGCGCGGCGGGGGTGACGATCGACGAGGTGCTGGCCCGCAGCGGCGCCCCCCGCGGTTCGGTCTACCACCATTTCCCCGAGGGCAGGAACCAGATCCTCACCGAGGCGTTGCAGTACGCCGGCGAGGCCATCACCGACGTCATCGACGACGCGACCGCCAACGGTGGCCTGTATCTGGTCAGGAAATTCGTCATGTTCTGGGAGGAACTGCTCGTCGAAAGCAATTTCGCCGCGGGCTGCCCCGTCGTCGCCGCGGCGATCGGTTCGGCCGACGACGAACCGCAACTGACCACCGTGGCAGGCCGCATCTTCAGTCACTGGCGCGATGCGCTCACGCGGGCGTTCGGCTCCGACGGTTTCGGTGACGCCGACGCCGCCTCGTTGGCCATCATGTGCATCGCCTCGCTGGAAGGGGCAGTCGTGCTCTGCCGGTCGACGCACAATGTCGATGCGCTGCGCGATGTCGCAGCCCAGCTCGAATTCCTGATCAAGTCAAGGGAATTCGTCCAGCGCTACGGCGTACCCACCGCCGGTTAGGCCGCTACTGTCGTGGTCGGTGACTCAATTCGACGCGCTGTGCGCCAATGACCCGGAGCTGGCCGAACTACGGACGGCCATCCGGGAGTTTCTCGCCGCCGATCGCGATGAGTTCGGCTGGCAGCCTGCCATCGACTCCTGGCTGGCCAGGTGGGACGCCGAATTCTCGGCCCGGCTGGGCGATGCGGGGTTCGTCGGCCTGACCATCCCCACCGAATACGGCGGCCGGGGGCTGGGTCATCTGCACCGCTACGTGGTGACCGAGGAATTGCTCGCACACGGCGCGCCGGTCGCTGCCCACTGGTTCGCCGACCGCCAGTTCGCTCCGTCATTGTTGTCGTACGGCAGCGATCAGCAGCGCCGGGAGTTGTTGCCGGTCATCGCTGCGGGACGGCTGCACGCGGCGATCGGGATGAGCGAGCCCGAGGCAGGTTCGGACCTTGCCGCGGTCAAGACACGAGCGAGCCGGGTCGACGGCGGCTGGTCGCTGCACGGCACCAAAGTGTGGACCAGCGGTGCCCACCTTGCGCACCGCATCGTTGTACTCGCCCGCACGAGCCCGCTGGACCCCGAGCACCGGCACGCGGGATTCAGCCAGTTCTTCGTCGCGCTCGACTCCGCAGGCATCACGATCGACCCGATCGTCCAGATGGGCGGCGAACACCACTTCAACGAGGTGACGTTCGACGGTGTCTTCGTCTCCGATTCCGACGTGTTGGGCAGCATCGGCGATGGCTGGCGACAGGTCACCTCCGAACTGGGCTTCGAGCGCAGCGGACCCGAACGCATCCTGTCCACCGTCACCTTGGTCGCCGCCGCCATCCGGGCGCTGCCCACCGATGTCGACGACGGGACCGCCGCAGCGGTGGGCGAACTCATCGCTCGGATGATCTCCTTGCGGCAACTGTCGATCTCGGTGGCCCGGGCGCTGGCGGACGGTGAGGACGCGGCGACCCGCGCGGCGCTGGTGAAGGATCTCGGCACGCG
>CAZOIX010000851.1:0-2410 GCA_964579685.1 uncultured Mycobacterium sp. | reverse complement strand
GGCGAGCACCATTCGCACCGATCCTTTGTAGTTGACGGCCATCCCGCGCTCGTAGTCGTGCATCCGGGGGGTGGAGGCCGACACCGACCGGCGGATCGAGCGTCCCGCGTTGTTCACCAGATAGTCGACGTGCCCGAACCGGCCCAGGATGTCTTTGATCGTGGTCTCGACGGACGTCGAATCGGTGACGTCGCATGTGAATGCATGCGCCTGCCCGCCGGCCTCGCGGATCTCGGCGACGAGCTGGTCGAGCGCTTCGGCGTTGCGGGCCAAGGCGAATACCGTGGCACCTCGTTCGGCGACGGCCACGGCCGACGCCCGCCCGATCCCACTGGATGCGCCGGTGATGATGACGTGCTTGTGCACCAGGGGTCCGGCCGGGTCGTCGCGGCGGGCACGCTCGGGGTCGAGGCGCTCGGCCCAGTAGCGCCACAGCTTCGGTGCATAGGTGGCGAACTCCGGCACGGTGATGCCGGTGCCGCGCAGCGCATCATCGGTGTTCTCGGAGGTGAAGGTCGGCATCAGGTCGACGACGTCGAGGATCTCGGCGGGTACTCCGAGCTGGGTGGCCGCCATGTTGCGCAGGATCTTGGCTCGCCCGCTGGCCCGCACAATCGGTGTGGCGGCGCCACGCGGCAGTGAGCCAAGCAGTGGCGGCAACCCCGCGGTAGCGGCGACTCCGCGGTAGATCCCGCGCAGCCCAATCGTTTTGGGCGCAGTGAGGTGGAACGTCTGCCAGTCGCGGTCGGGCTGGTGCATCAGATGGACAAGGGCATCGACGACGAAGTCCACCGGAACGATGTTCGTGCGCCCGGTGTCGGGCAGCGCCATCGGTGTGATCCTGGGCAGTCGCGCCAGCTTGGCCAGTACGCCGAAGAAGTAGTAGGGCCCGTCGACCTTGTCCATTTCGCCGGTGCGCGAATCGCCGACGACGACCGCGGGCCGGTAGATCCGGTACCGCAGCCCGTGAGTAGTGCGGACAAGAAGCTCTGCCTCGAATTTCGTCTGGTGGTACGCCGTCGGAAGATCCTGTCCCACGTCGAAGTCGTCCTCGGTGAACTCGCCGCGGTAGGTGCCCGCAACGGCGATCGACGACACGTGGTGCAGGGTGGCGTCCAGCCGCAGCGCCAGGTCGACGACGGCGCGGGTGCCATCGACATTGGCCGCGCGTTGGTCCGGCTCGGCGACCGTGATGTCGTAGATCGCTGCGCAGTGGACGATGTGGTCAACCTTGCCGAGCTCGGCGACGGTTTCGTCGGGCAGTCCCAGATCAGCCTCGGTGAGATCGCCGACCAGCGGTTTCGCCCGCTCGCCCCATGGACGATCACCCTCGGCGGCCAACCGCTCGAACCGCTCGAGCGATTCGCGCCGGACCAGGGCCCACACGTGCGCGTCGGCGCATTCGGCCAGAATCTGCGACACGACGCGTCGGCCAATAAACCCGGTACCGCCGGTAACGACATAGCGCATGCGAGTCATGGTCACCCCTGGCGGGGAAAACGTCAATGGCTGGATCGCCTGCTCGGCCGGCGTGCTGTGTATCGTCCGACACATCGTTGAAGGGAGTCCCGATGCCGCTCGACCCCAATGCCGTAGGTGCGAAGACGGAGCCGCAACTTTTCACTTGGACCGACCGCGACACGATGCTCTACGCGCTCGGTGTCGGCGCTGGACTCGATGACCTGGCGTTCACCACGGAGAACACTCACGACACTCCGCAACAGGTGCTGCCGACCTATGCGGTCATCGCGTGTCTGCCCTTCGCGGCGGCCGCCATGATCGGCAGCTTCAACTTCGCGATGCTGCTGCACGGTTCCCAGGGCATCCGTTTGTTCAAGCCGCTGCCGCCGGCGGGCACGTTGAGTGTCGTCGCCGAAGTCGCCGACATCCAGGACAAAGGGGAGGGCAAGAACGCGATCGTCATGCTGAAGGCGACGGGCACCGACCCCGACTCCGGCGATGTGGTGACCGAAACGCACACCACGGCGGTCATCCGCGGCGAGGGCGGGTTCGGCGGGCAGCCCGGACAACGCCCCGCGGCACCGGAAATCCCCGACCGTGAACCGGATTCGACGATCGCACTGCCCACCCGTGAGGACCAGGCGCTGATCTACCGGCTCTCCGGCGACCGCAACCCCCTGCACAGCGACCCGTGGTTCGCGCGTGAGCTGGCCGGCTTCCCGAAGCCGATCCTGCACGGGCTGTGCACCTACGGTGTCGCGGGTCGTGCGCTGGTCGCCGCCCTCGGCGAGGGCGACGCGACGAAAGTCAGCGCCGTCGCCGCCCGCTTCACGTCACCGGTGTTTCCCGGCGAGACCCTGACCACGTCGATCTGGCGGACCGAACCCGGGCATGCGGTATTCCAGACCGAGGCCGCCAATCCCGACGGATCGGATGCACGCCTGGTGCT
>CAZOIX010000850.1:0-2412 GCA_964579685.1 uncultured Mycobacterium sp. | reverse complement strand
GTCCTCCAGGTCGACGAACTCCAAGGTATCCGACGCTAGCGCCCAGCTCGCATGTTCGCGAAATCCGAGCACTTGCACGGGTATGCCGTCGCGGGCGATTTCCTCCAACGGCAGCTTGAACGCCTGCCCGTCGGCTGACGCCACCAGCACCCCGGCCAGGCCCTCGCCCTTGCGTAGCGCGATGTGGTCGAGCATGTAGGAATCGACGTCGCTGTCTTCGTCGATCTTCGGTTTCGCGAAGACCGCGAAGCCGACGTTACGCAACGCTTCCACCCACGGTCGAACGACATCCGCGCTACCAGGGGCGATGTTGGTGAACACCGTGGCCTCGGGCTCCAGCGAGGCGGGGTGACCGGTGCCGCCCAGTGCGGAAGCCAGCTCGGCCGTGCGGGACAACAGCCAGCGGCCCAGCGCATCGAACCGCGGGCGATGCGCAGCGGTGGGACGGCCGCCCAGAATCGAGCCAAGGCCCATGTCCAGGTTGGGGGCATCCCACACGAGCAGCACCTTGGAGGTGGCTTCGACCGGCGCCGAGGTGTCCTCGCCGGACGGCGGCGCGTCCTCTTGTTCTATGCGCTGAATGTCTTCGGTGACGCTCATCGTGATTTCTCCCACAGCAATTCGGTCACGACCGGGCCTGCGAGGGCCTTGCGCTCGTACTTCGTCACCGGCCGATCGGTCGATATGGGCAGTGCGTCGTCTGGAGAAACCCGGCCCAGCCGTGGTTCGGCGTCTCCCACCGCGGCGATGTGCTCGGCGTATCCCGGGTGATCGGTCGCGGCGTGCAGCACGCCGCCCGGGCGCAGACGGTCGGCGATCAGCGCCACGGTCGCGGGCTGCAGCAGCCGACGTTTGTGATGGCGGGCTTTGGGCCACGGATCGGGAAAGAACACCCGCACCCCGGTCAGCGAATCCGACGCGAACATGTACTCGAGTACGTCGACGCCGTCGCCACGGATCAGGCGGATGTTGGGGACCCTCTCGCGGTCGATACCGGACAGCAACTGGGCCAGCCCGCGGCGGTAGACCTCGACCGCAACCACATCGATGTCGGGCTCTGCCTGGGCCATTGCCAGCGTCGAGGTGCCCGCTCCGCAGCCGATTTCCACGACGACGGGAGCCGCGCGCCCGAACCATCCGTCGGTGTCCAGCAGGGCGGCCGGCCGGTCGCCGTCGCGCGCGTTGCGGCCGAGCTGCGGCCAGAGCCGATCCCACGTCGCCTGCTGTGCACCGCTCAGCGTGGTGCGGCGGGTTCTGAAGCTGGTGACCCGGGGATGCAGGTGTGACGGGGGTGGAGCCCCGACATCCGCGCTTCCCGAAAGCATCCGTATATGGTCGCTCATCAAGGCTCGAGTACCCGCATCGTGTGACAGATTGATACCCAACAGTTGCCTAGGACTGTGCGCTGCCGGTCCTGGTGCGTCATTGCTCCCCAGCAGACCCAACAACCGCTCGGGACACCCGTCGAGGGATGTCAACATCGAGAAGATGGGCCAGATTTTCGTCGACGTCTTGACGCGTTTCGCGCAGCAGAGCGGCAATCCGCGGTTGGCACCGGTCGTCGGGCGTGCAGGTGCGCCGGTGCGTGTCCGCGTGGACGGTCGACGCGGTGTCGGGCGGACGACGGTATCCACCGCGTTGGGGAATGCGGGCATCGCGGTGACCGCCGATGACACCGCCGACGTCGACGTGCTCGTCACGGCCGAGACGCTGAAACCCGAGGATGAGCTCGCGATCGGTCGATCGGACCGACCGTGCCTGGTCATCCTGAACAAGGCGGACCTGACGGGGTTCGGAGCAGGCGGACCTCTGCCGCCGGCTCAGCGCCGCGCCGCAGCGATGCGCTCGACGACGCACACCCCGGTGGTCCCGATCGTCGGGCTGCTGGCCATTGCCGACCTCGACGATCAACTGATGGCCGCACTCCAGACGCTTGTCGATGCGCCGGGCGATCTCACCTCGACCGACGCCTTCGTGCACTCCGAACATCCGTTACCGGCGCAGGTGCGGCGTCGCCTCGTCGATGCGCTGGATCGGTTCGGCATCGCCCATGCGGTGTTGGCTGTCTCCGGCGGCGCCGGCGTCACGGCGGTCGCCGCACTGCTGCGCCGATTGAGCCACATCGACGAAGCGGTGGCGGCGCTGGATGCGCTCGCCGCGCCGGTGCGATACCGGCGTGCGCGGGCGGCGATCACCGAATTACACACGCTCGCAATACGATCCGGGGATCATCAGCTCGCCGAGTTCCTCACGACCGACGAGACGGTACTCGCCGTGATGGGCGCCGCTGTCGATGTGGTGGAGGCTGCCGGCATGCACGTCGACAGGAGCGACGATCCCGCGGCGCACCGCAGGCGCGCGGTGTCTTGGCACCGCTACGGCGACGGGCCGGTGAACGCCTTGCACCGCAGC
>CAZOIX010000849.1:0-2413 GCA_964579685.1 uncultured Mycobacterium sp. | reverse complement strand
TCTGGAAGAAACGCCGATCTCGGTCACCGCAATTGGCGAGACCGCCCTTCGTGAGTCCAACATCACGCGCCTGAACCAAATCACCGAACTCGTACCGAACCTGCAATTTGATTCCGACGGAGGCACCGCCAGTACCGCGCGCGTCTACATTCGCGGCATCGGCATCAACGACACGATCATGACCAACCAGCCCGGCGTGGGCATCTACGTCGATGGTGTCTATATGGCACGATCACAAGGCAGCGTTCTTGACGTCGTAGATGTCGGTCAACTCGAGGTCCTGCGCGGACCCCAAGGCACCTTGTTCGGCAAAAACACTGCCGGCGGCGCGATCAACATCACCACCGTCAAGCCGCAGCAAGAGTTTGGCGGTTGGGTGCAGTTGCGCCCGGGCAACTACGGGCGCATCGATACCCGCTTGGTGCTGGATGTGCCGATCGACATCGGCTGGTTTGAAGACAAGCTCTTTACCCGGTTTTCCTTCGCATCGCTCTACAATGATGGCTACCAGTACAACGCCGCGCGCGATGACTATTGGTCCGACCAGAACACTCTGGCATTTCTGGGCGCTGTACGCTTTTTGCCGACCGACGATATTGTGATCGATATCTCCGGCAATTATTCGCGCAATCATGCCAAGCCCCTCGGTGGCCATTGCTTCCTCATCGACGAAACGTCCACGGCCCAATTGGTCCCGGGCTTTATCGACAATTGTCGCAAATCCGAGGCAGCCGACCTGCAGACATTCTATTCGGACCTGCCGGGGATGTCGGACCTGGAAAGCTACGGGGTCTGGGCAACCATCGAATGGGATCTTACGGATCTGGGCTGGACAGAAGAGCTGTCTCTGAAATCCATTACGGCCTGGCGCCAACAACAGGACCGGACCCAGCGGGATTTCGACATGACCGACAGCGGCATGGTCGAGATCTCGATGACCGGCGGCCCCTTGGTGATCGATGGCGCACCGTTTCACTCCCGGCAAATCAGCCAGGAGCTTCAGGCCATCGGCACGAGTTTCAATAGCCGGCTCTCCTGGGTGGGTGGACTCTATTATCTGGTAGACCAGGCCGACGAGCTCAGCGGCACCAATGCTATTTATGGCGCGCCGATCTTCCTGCCCGGCTCCGCAAGCGTCGCCGACCGCAAAGTCGACAACTATACGGTAGCGGCCTTCGGTCAGGCCACCTGGGATTTCACCGACTGGCTGAGTGCCACTGCCGGACTTCGCTGGACGCTGGACCATCAGGGCTACGCCATGCTCAACTGGAACCTTGCGGCTCGCGACCAGACCAAAGCCGAGACCCAATCCAAACCCACGCCCGCAGACGATGTCACCCAGAACAGCGACGACTCGAAGAACTTCAGCGAATGGACACCCATGGCCACCGTCGCGATCACCCTTCCCGAGGATTTGCGCCCGGAACCTATCGACCACTTGATGGGCTATTTTTCCTACGCACGTGGTTTCAAGGGCGGTGGGTTCAATGCACGGGCAGGCAGCGGCTTCCCGGTGGACGAACCCCTGCCAACCTTCGACCCCGAATATGTGGACTCGTTTGAGGTTGGCTTGAAGAGTGTGTGGTTTGATCGAATGCTGACCGCAAATATGTCCTTCTTTTTCGCCGATTACCGAGACATGCAGGTACTGACGCTTGTCGGGTTTGACACCTGTGCAGAGGAAGATCCCACCAGCTCATGCCTTGTGGTGCTGCCGATCAACGACAACGCCGCCAATGCAACCGTGACCGGCGCGGAATTCGAGTTCATGGCGCAACCCATCGAGGGCCTTCAGCTGACCTGGAATGTCGGTTATCTCGACGGTATCTACGACGACTACGAGACCACCAGTCAGATTGACTCTTCAGTGGAACTGAACCGCGCCGGCGAGACCTTCAACAACGTACCGCGCTTCAACACCTTGATCGCGGTGCAGTACTCCATGCCGATCGACATCGGGAGCAACGAGATGCTCTCGGGATGGCTGACCCCGCGCGTCGAGTGGTATTACCGCAGCGCCATTCACCTGGCCGCACCCGAGATCACATCTGCGCAGGAACCGGGGGTCGGTGTCCTGAACAGTCGGCTCTCCTACGACTTCTGGAATGATCAGGCACAAATCGCCCTATGGGGCCGGAATCTCACCAACCAGATCTACGGCACCGCTGCGATTCCGGTAGGTGTCATCGGCTTCAACAGCATCCTGTACTCGCCGCCGCGGACCTTTGGCGCCGAACTCTCCTACCGGTTCTAGATCAACGATCGGGCGCCGGTAGGCGCCAGTAT
Source organism: uncultured Mycobacterium sp. (assembly GCA_964579685.1). Lineage (GTDB taxonomy): Bacteria > Actinomycetota > Actinomycetes > Mycobacteriales > Mycobacteriaceae > Mycobacterium. Next base: position 127 of record CAZOIX010000849.1, on the reverse strand, counting down.
CGGATCCAGACGATACCGGCGTAGACCGGGGCACCCAGACTCGCGATCCACAAAAAGCCGGCCAGCCCCCCAAGCCAGGTGATCGGACCGATCAGATAGAGAATATCTTCGATCTCGAAGCCGCCCG
>CAZOIX010000848.1:0-2414 GCA_964579685.1 uncultured Mycobacterium sp. | reverse complement strand
CGGCTCATGGTGCTCTACACCGCCTGGGAGATCGACAAGTACAACGACTACAAGAAGGTGCGTAAGGACATCGCCGCGGTGAAGGTTGCCATGCCGACGGTGCTGCACGATATCGCCTGGCGGGCAATGCAAGTACACGGCGCCCTCGGCGTCACCAACGAGATGCCGTTCCTCGGGATGGTCACCGGCGCGGCCGTGATGGGCCTCGCCGACGGGCCGACCGAGGTCCACAAGACGACGGTGGCCAAGCAGGTCCTGCGGGACTACCAGCCCACCACCGACACCTGGCCCACCGAATGGGAACCTCGCAAACGCGAGGCAGCGCGGGCGAAATACGCTGACTATCTCGAGAACGAGGTGGGGAACCTGTGACCGAGCAGAAGATCGACACGGCTCGGCTCGCCGATTGGATGGACGGCGCCCAACTGCCCGGAAAGGGCGAGCCCCTGGAAGCCGACTTCCTTTCCGGCGGTACTCAAAACGTCATCTACCGGATCTCCCGGGGCGAAAATGTGTGCGTCCTTCGCATGCCGCCCGCCGCAGCCCCGCCCGACCGGGACAAGGGCATCCTGCGGGAGTGGCGGATCATCGAGGCGCTCGACGGTACCGAGGTACCGCACACCGCCGCGGTCGGTGTGTGTTCGGACGCCTCGGTTCTCGGCCGGCCCTTCTACCTGATGGGCTTTGTGGACGGCTGGTCGCCGATGGACCAGCACGGCAAGTGGCCCGAGCCGTTCGACAGCGACATGGCCGCGCGTGCGGGCCTGTCGTATCAATTGGCAGAGGGCATCGCGCTGCTGTCGAAGGTCGACTGGAAAGCCAAGGGACTGCACGATCTTGGCCGCCCGGACGGCTTTCACGAACGCCAGGTCGACCGGTGGACCACCTTCTTCGAGCGGATCAAAGGCCGCGAGATCGACGGTCTTGACGTCGCGACACGGTGGCTACGCACCCACCGCCCGCTCGATTTCATCCCCGGTCTGATGCACGGCGACTATCAGTTCGCGAACGTGATGTACCGCCACGGCGCCCCGGCCCAGATGGCCGCCATCGTCGACTGGGAGATGGGCACCGTCGGCGATCCGAAGCTCGACCTCGGCTGGATGGTGCAGAGTTGGCCCGAGGACACTGACGAACCGTCGGCGATGAGCTACGTCGACATGCGCGGAATGCCCTCCCGCACCGAGGTGATCGACCACTACGCGAAGGTGTCCGGCCGACAGGTCGACGACCTCGACTACTACCTGGTGCTGGCCAAGTGGAAGCTCGCGATCGTGCTTGAGCAGGGTTTCCAGCGGGCCGGCGACAACGAGAAGCTGTTGGCCTACGGGCCCGTCATCACCTCACTGATGGAGTCGGCGGCACATCTCGCCGAGAGCAGCGACTACCGGTGAGAGCGGCGGTCTGTCCCGCCTACGGACCTCCGGACGTGGTCCGCATCGAGGAGCGGCAGACACCGGCCGTCGAACCGGGACAGGTTCTCGTCAGGGTGGGCGCCGCCGCGGTGAACTTTCCGGACGTGCTACTGATCGCCAACCAATATCAGATCAGCGTTCCGGCACCGTTCGTGCCGGGCAGCGAGTTCGCCGGCGTAATCGTCGAAACCGGTCCGGACACAGGCGCTTTCGCCGTCGGAGACAGGGTCACCGGGACCGGGATGTACGGCGCCTTCGCCGAAGAGGTCGCCGTCGCGGCGGCTGGGCTGGTCCGGATACCGGATGGTGTCGACGACCGCAGCGCGGCGGCGTTCGGCGTCGCCTACCGCACGGCGCACCACACCCTGCGATCGGTGGCATGCGTGCAGTCCGGCGACGAGGTGATCGTGCTCGGTGCGGGCGGCGGCGTCGGTCTGGCGTCGGTTCAACTCGCGGTACAACTCGGCGCGTCGGTCACCGCGGTCGCCTCGTCGGACGAAAAGCTGCGCGTGGCCGCGTCATACGGTGCGAAGCATCTGGTCAATCACCGCTCGCAGGGGCTGCGCGAACTGCTACGCCAAGCCGTCCCCGACGGCGCCGACGCGATCATCGATCCGGTGGGCGGTGACCTGTCCGAGCCCGCGCTTCGCGCGTTGCGACGGGGCGGACGCTTCGTCACCGTGGGTTTCGCATCCGGCGACATCCCCCGCATCCCTCTCAATCTGGTGCTGGTGAAGGGAATATCGGTGCAGGGGTTCCAATTCCAGGATGTCCCGCCGGAAGAATTCGCCCGCAACGAGGACGAGCTGCGCGACTACCTGCTCGACGGCAAGGTGCGACCGCATGTCGGTGCGGTCTATCCGCTCGCGGAGACGGTTGAGGCGCTTGAAACGGTCGCCGAGGGCCGCGCCATCGGTAAGATCCTGATCGACCTGACCTGAATCCTCGTTTCGCGAAATTGCATTCCAGCAGGGGGTGACACGAACTGTCGCTGCTGGA
>CAZOIX010000847.1:0-2420 GCA_964579685.1 uncultured Mycobacterium sp. | reverse complement strand
TGCGCGATCGAACAGGGGTTGCTGGTCGACTGCGACTGCAGCGTCGCCATCGCCCGAAGCGCGGCCGCCGATCGTTCGGCGGTGGTCAGGCCGATGAGCACCATGAAGATCGGAATGAGCGGCAGCGCAATCAACACGATCACCGCGGATCGCCAGTCATAGACCGCGATCACGGCGACGGTGGCCGGCGTCAGGATCACGGCGACGAAGAATGCGGGCAGATAGGCGGTGAAGTACAGCCGCAGGCCGTCGAGGCCGCGGGTGACCAGAATGGCGGCTGCGTCGCGGCGCTCGGCAAGGCGGCGCGGTGGCTGCGACGTCGTCGCCGTCAGCACCGAGTGGGCGAGGTCGGCGATCACCTCGCTTGCCCCTCGCTGAGCCAGCCGGCCTTGCTGCCAGGTGACCAGTGTCCGAAACATCCACAGCAGCAGCAGAATCGACAACGGTTGCAGCAGTGCACCGAGGCTGCGTTGTTCCGGATCGATGATCACCCGCGCGACGATGTCGGCCAGCACGATCGCCGAGGCGATCGTTGCGCAGGCGGTCAGCACACCGCAGACGGTCGACCACACGAGGAAGCGGCGCATCGCGGTCGATGCGCGCCACAGTCGCGGGTCGACGGGGCCGCTCACGTTCTGCGCCGCGACAATCCGATCGAGGCGGGAATCGCGTCGGCGGTGATCCTGCGGCGGAACACCCAATACGTCCATCCTTGGTAGCCCAGCACCAAGGGCAGCAAGGTCAGCGAGGCCCACGACATGATCGCCAATGTGTACGGGGTCGACGAGCCGTTGTAGATCGTCACGCTCCAATCCGGATTGAGCGTGGACGGCAACAGATTCGGGTACATCGATCCGAACAGCAGCACCACGACGGCCGCGACGACCGTCATGGTCGCCGCGAACGCCCAGCCCTCGTGGCGGCGGGTTGACATCAACGCGACCGCTGTCAGCAGAGCGACCACCGCGACCCCCAGCGGTAGCCAGGTCCACGCCTTGCCGTGGGCCAGCTGGGTCGACAGTCCGAACCCGCCGGCGCACACGATGACGGGCAACGAGAGCACTCGGGCGAAGCGAAATGCGTCGTCGCGCACCGGGCCCGCGGTCTTCAGCGCCACGAATACCGCCCCGTAGAACGCGAACAGAGACGCCGTCGCCAGACCGCCCAGAATCGTGTAGCCGTTTAGCACATCGCCGATCCCCAGATGTGCCTGTCCGTCGGCATCGATCGGCAGGCCGCGAACAAGGATCGCGAACGCGACGCCCCATAGGACGGCGGGCAGCCAGGATCCGGCCGCGATACCCGCGTCGGCCCATGCGCGCCAATGCGGATCGTCGATCTTGCCCCGCCACTCGATGCCGACAATGCGCACGATCATCCCGACCAGAATGGCCAGCAGGGGAAGGTAGAGCGCCGCGAAAAGCGTGGCGTACCAATTGGGGAACGCCGCGAACATGGCTGCGCCCGCGGTGATCAGCCAGACTTCATTGGCATCCCACACCGGGCCGATGGTGTTCAGCGCCGCGCGCCGACTCTGTTCGGGGTCGCCGCCCCTGGCCTTGCCTGCCGCTCCGAACGGAGCCATCAGCATGCCGACTCCGAAATCGAATCCCTCCAGCAGCACGAAGCCGCCGAACAGCACGGCGATGACGAAGAACCACAACTCTTGTAGGCCCATCACGATCTCCTAGTACGCGAAGGACAGGGGGGCGACGTCCTCGTCGTCGGGCGAGGACGGCGGAACGGGTTCGGAATCATGCTCCTGCGGGCCCTCGATCACGTAGCGGCGCATCAGCCAGAACCAGATGACACCCAGCGCTCCGTACAGCAGGGTGAACACGGTCATGGAAAGCACCACCATGCCCGCGGCATGGCCGGATACGCCCTCCTGCACGGTCATCCGCACCAACTGATCGCCGGTGGGATTGGGCACCACGACCCAGGGTTGCCTGCCCATCTCGGTGAAGATCCAGCCAGCCGAATTGGCCAGGAATGGTGTGGGAATCGTGATCAGCGCGAGTCGGCTGAACCACCGCTGGTGCGGAATCCGGCCGCGACGCGTCAGCCACAACGCGGCGAGCGCGAAGATGACGGGCACGATGAGCAGCCCGATCATGGCGCGGAACGCCCAGTAGGTGACGAAAAGGTTGGGCCGGTAGTCACCGGGCCCGAATTTCTGCTCGTAGGACTGTTGGAGGTCGTTGACGCCTTCCAGTGTGACGCCGCTGAACTTGGACTCCGCCAGGAAGGGCAGCACGTAGGGCACTTCGATGAGGTGCTCGACGCTGGCGCAGTTGTTGTGGGTACCGACGGTCAGGATCGAGAAGTTCGGATCGGTTCCGGTGTCGCACAACGACTCTGCCGACGCCATCTTCATCGGTTGCTGGACGAACATCAGCTTGCCCTGGAAGTCGCCGGTG
>CAZOIX010000846.1:0-2422 GCA_964579685.1 uncultured Mycobacterium sp. | reverse complement strand
GGCAGATCCGGCCCCGACCGGCGCCCTGACGCAGATCTCGGTGTGACGGCCCTGCACCCCGGGATCGGTCGCCGTCGAGGGCGTCAAGAATTCTTCAAGAATCTTTCAAGGCATGCAGCGCACCATTCCACGACTGGAAAGGAACGCTCATGCAGATGACGTTGCGTGGCGCCGCGATCGTCGCGGCCGCAGCCGCGGTGTTGGCCGGATGTTCGTCGTTGACAGACCCTGGCGCGCGGCCCGGGACATCCACCCTGCCCGCGCGGCCGTCGTCGACCCCGGCAACACCGATGGCCGCGCACAACGGCGAGGCACCGATCCAGGACATCCCTTGGTCACAGGTCGGGCCGGGCTGGATGCTCGCGATGTGGAATGCGGCCTCACCGACGAACTCCGGCGACGACTTCACACCGGGCGAGCCGACGCCCTACGACGCGGTGACGACGCTGTACCTCGTCGGCCCCGACGGCGCGCGCTACGCGATCACGACATTCGAGGCGCCGGGCGAGAACGGTTCGCTGCCCGTGCTCGCCGACTGGTCGGGCGACGGGAGCCGCGCACTCTTCTATCGGCAGGGCGACGACTTGACGGTTATCGAGGTCGACCTGCACACCGGCGAGCGGACCTCGTTCACGGTCAAGGGCGGCTACTCCGTCACGCCGCGCTTCACCCGCCCCGAAGGCAAAGCGGTGCTGCTGCTCAAGTCGAACGACGCCGACAGTCCCCCGTCGCTCACGCGTGTCGACCTCACAGGCAAGCATCAGCTGACCTATCCGGTGGACCAGCTCGGCAGCGAGTTCACCGCCTCGCTACTGTCCACGCCCGACGGCACGCGACTGGTACTGGGCACCGAAACCGGTCTGGCGCTCATGGGTAACGACGGGACGTTGGGCAGAAAGCTCCCGATTCCCGAGGCCGACTACTGCACGCCGACGCGATGGTGGGACACCGGCATCGCCCTCGCACGTTGCAACGGAACGGATTTCAGCTATTCGCGGCTGTGGCTGGTGCCCATCGACGGCTCCTCGCCGACCCCGCTGACCGCGAAGAACGACGGAACGCAGGGTGAGGACATGGCCGACCTCGACGCCTGGCAGCTTCCGCACGGCACGTTCGTACAGGCCGCCGGAGGATGCGGCTTCATTTACCTGGCCAAGCTCAACACGGCCGATGGAACGACCACCCCGGTGTCCGTACCGGACGTGAAAGACGACCACAGTGTCCGGGTGCTCGGTGTCGCGGACGGCCGGCTGCAACTGCAGGCAACGCAGTCATGCGGCAGCGGGGAGTCGCTCCTCGACTACGACCCACAGTCGGGAACATCCACGGTGCTGCTCGGTGATGAGGTGAACGGAGGTGGCGTCGTCGACGCGGTGCCGTATCCGGATTCGCAATAGACCAGCGGCTTTTCCGCGTCGTCACCATTTACTTCACGGCCACAATCTGCGACCGTGTCAATTCCAGGGGTCACATCTAAGGGGTAAGTGCCATGCGTAATCAGATTCTGCCGGTGTTGGCGGTCGCGTTGGTGGTGGCCGGATGCAGCAGTGGTAACAAGGAGGAGCCCAAGGCTCCGGAGTCATCGGCGGCCGCACAGTCGTCGGACGAAAACGTCGCGTCCAAGAACGGCGCGCCCCCCGAGGCACCCGCCGATGGTGCGACCGGCGGAACGATGATCGTCACCTACGAAGACGCCGACACCCCCGAGGCGATGAACGGGCGACAGATTCAGCAGGACAACCACATGCTCGAAGACCTCGCCGAGGACATCAACCAGACGCTGAACCTGCCTCACGACATCACGCTGCGCGGGGCGCAGTGCGGTCAACCGAACGCGTTTTGGAGTGAGAGCGACAACGCCATCACCATGTGTTACGAGGACACCGACTGGGCCCTCGGGGTTTTCACGAAGGCCGGTGACCCCGATCCCCTTCAGTCCGCGCTCAATTCCGAATACGCGACGTTCTACCACGAGGTCGGCCACATGACGATCAGCATCTACGACCTGCCGGTGACCGGGCGCGAGGAGGACGTGGCCGATCAGGCTTCCGCGTACCTCCTTCTGACGCCCGGCGAGGACGGCCAGGATCCCGAATCGGTGGACGCCGTGAAGGACTTCGCGCGGGGGTTCGCCGCCAATGCGGAGGTGCAGACCGAGTTCACCACCGAGGACATGGCCGACGAGCACTCGCTGGACCTCCAGCGGGTGTACAACCTGGAGTGCTGGATCTACGGATCCAATCCCGAGGCCAATGCCGATCTGGTCGGCGACGGCCAGCTGCCCGAGGACCGCGCAGACGGCTGCCCGGCGGAATGGGACCAGCTCGACAACGCCTGGTCGACATTGCTCGAGCCGCACTGGAAATAGCACCGCGCCCGAGTCGCCCTGCGCCGACCACCGCGCGACGATGTGATCTTGATA
>CAZOIX010000845.1:0-2427 GCA_964579685.1 uncultured Mycobacterium sp. | reverse complement strand
GGCGGTCTCGGTGCTCGGCCGGTCGACCCAGCTCATCAGGTCGCGCAGCTTCTTGCCGGTCACCTCGATGGGATGCTCGGCATTTTCCTTGCGCAGCCGCTCCAATTCCTTGTTGCCGCCCTCGACATTCGCGACGAGCTTCTTGACGAAGGTGCCGTCCTGGATATCGGCGAGGATCTGCTTCATTCGGCCCTTGGTATCGGCGTCGATCACCCGCGGCCCGGACAGATAGCCGCCGAACTCAGCGGTGTCGGACACCGAGTAGTTCATCCGCGCGATGCCGCCCTCGTACATCAGGTCGACGATGAGCTTGAGTTCGTGCAGCACCTCGAAGTAGGCCAGCTCGGGCTCATAGCCCGCCTCCACCATCACGTCGAACCCGGTCTTGACGAGTTCCTCAGTGCCGCCGCACAACACCGCCTGCTCACCGAACAGATCGGTCTCGGTCTCGTCCTTGAATGTCGTCTTGATGACGCCGGCGCGGGTGCCGCCGATGCCCTTGGCATAGGACAGCGCGAGCGCCTGCCCCTCACCCTTGGGATCCTGGTCGACGGCGATCAGGCACGGCACGCCCTTGCCGTCGACGAACTGACGGCGCACCAGATGGCCCGGGCCCTTGGGCGCCACCATGCCGATGGTGACGTTGGCCGGCGGCTTGATCAGGTCGAAATGAATGTTGAGCCCGTGACCGAAGAACAGCGCGTTGCCGTCCTCCAGATTGGGCTCGATGTCATTGGTGAAGATGTCAGCCTGGGCGGTGTCGGGCGCCAGCAGCATGATCACGTCGGCCCACTTGGCGACCTCCGCCGGCGTATCCACGTCGAGTCCCTGCTCGGTGACCTTGGCGCGGGACTTGGATCCCTCCTTGAGGCCGACCTTCACCTGCACGCCGGAATCGCGCAGACTCAGCGAGTGGGCGTGGCCCTGGCTGCCGTAGCCGATGACACCAACCTTGCGACCCTGGATGATCGACAGGTCAGCGTCGTCGTCGTAGAACATCTCAACTGGCATTCCTGAATTTCCTTCTCTTTGACTCTTCTAGTGATTCGGGACTACTTGGCCGTGCCGATACCGCGGGGCCCGCGTGACAGCGACACCACGCCGGACTGCACAAGTTCACGGATTCCATAGGGCTCCAGCACCCGCAGTAGGGCCTCGAGCTTCTCAGGGGTACCGGTGGCCTCGACGGTCAAAGACTCGGTAGAGACATCAACGACCTTCGCGCGGAAAAGATTAACTGCCTCGATGACCTGGCTGCGGGTGGTCGCGTCGGCGCGCACCTTGATGAGAGCCAATTCGCGCGAGACGCAGTTTTCCTCGTCCTGTTCGACGATCTTGATCACGTTGATCAGCTTGTTGAGCTGTTTGGTGATCTGCTCGAGCGGCGACTCCTCGACGCTGACCACGATCGTCATCCGGGACATGTCCTTCTGCTCGGTCGCGCCGACCGCAAGCGAGTGGATGTTGTAGCCGCGTCGCGAAAACAGTGACGCCACACGCGCCAACACGCCCGGCTTGTCCTCGACGAGCACCGAGAGAGTATGCGTTGGCGTAGAAGTGTTGGCCATCAGGCATGCCCTTCTTCAGGATCGTCGAACAGCGGGCGGATGCCGCGGGCAGCCTGGATCTCGTCATTGCTGGTTCCCGCGGCCACCATCGGCCAGACCTGTGCATCGGCGCCGACGATGAAGTCGATCACCACGGGTCGGTCGTTGATCTCACGCGCCTGATTGATGACAGACTCGACGTCTTCGGCTCGCTCACAACGCAATCCGACGCAGCCGAGCGCCTCGGCCAGCTTGACGAAATCCGGGATGCGGTGTGAGTGCGTGGCCAGATCGGTTTGGCTGTAGCGCTCCTCGTAGAACAGCGTCTGCCATTGCCGCACCATGCCGAGATTGCCGTTGTTGATGATGGCCACCTTGATCGGCGCACCCTCGACCGCGCAGGTGGCCAACTCCTGGTTGGTCATCTGGAAGCAGCCGTCGCCGTCGATCGCCCACACCTCGGCCTCTGGTCGGCCGAACTTGGCGCCCATCGCGGCCGGGACGGCGTAACCCATGGTCCCCAAACCGCCCGAGTTCAGCCACGTCTTGGGCTTTTCGTACTTGATGAACTGCGCAGCCCACATCTGGTGCTGCCCCACACCGGCGACGTACACGGCGTCCGAACCCGCGATCTTGCCGAGTGTTTCGATGACGTACTCGGGCGACAGGCTGCCGTCGCTCTGCGCCCCGTAGCTCAACGGGTAGGTGGACTGCACGCCGCGCAGATACTCCCACCAGTTGTCGATCTTGATCGACGCCATGCTCCCGTCGCGTCGCAACACGTCGATCAGATCGGTGATCACCGCCTTGACGTCGCCGACGATCGGCACGTCGGCGTGGCGGTTCTTGCCGATCTCGGCCGGATCGATGTCGGCATGGA
>CAZOIX010000844.1:0-2430 GCA_964579685.1 uncultured Mycobacterium sp. | reverse complement strand
GATATCTGCCAGGCGGGCACCCACGTCTTCATCGGGCTGTCGGCGCGCACCAACGACGCCGGGGCCGATCAGCTCGCCCGCTGGCTGCACGGCAAGGGCTACACGGCCTCGACCGTGAGCATCCGCAACGACCCCGCACTGCTCCACCTCAAGAGCGGCCTGACCTGGCTCGGGGGCACGCAATTGCTCGTGGTACCGGCCCTCGCCAGCCGCGCCGTGTTCAGTGACCACCACCTCACGGTGACGGCCCCCGGCGAGGAGTACGCCGCCAATGCGGTGCTGGCGAACGGGGTGGTGCTGATGGCGGAGGGGCACCCCGACACCGCCGCGCGCGTCGCGACGCTAGGGCACCGCGTGGTGACCCTGGACATCTCCGAGTTCCGGAAGATGGACGGCGGACTGAGCTGCCTCTCGATTCGGGTTCCGTAGCGGACGTCGGCGTCGTAGGATCGTGTCCGGGTCCGTGGCGACCCGATCCCGGACTGCCTTGCGGCCCCCCCCATTCAGCCGTTGATTAGGGGATCCCGCCACAACCGGAGCCCCGTGAGCACCGAGACCCGCGCCTGCGCCAACTGCCAGACGCCGCTGCCCGAGGAGGCGCTCTTCTGCCTCAAGTGCGGCACGCCCACCCCGACCGAGCCGGGGGTGCCCGACCGCACCATGCCGACCGGGGCCGTCGAGGTGCACCGGGTCCGCCAGGCCCTCGCCGAGCGCTACCGGATCGAGCGCGTCCTCGGCGAGGGCGGCATGGCGACGGTGTACCTCGCGGAGGACCTCAAGCACCGCCGCAAGGTCGCGGTGAAGGTGATGCGCCCCGAGCTGGCCGAGACCCTGGGCGCCGAGCGGTTCCTGCGCGAGGTCGAGATCGCAGCCAAGCTCAACCACCAGAACATCCTGCCGGTCTTCGACTCGGGTGCCGCGAGCGGCATCCTCTACTTCGTGATGCCGGTGGTCGAGGGCGAGTCGCTCCCGGCCCGGCTCAAGCGCGAGAAGCAGCTGCCGGTCGCCGAGGCGCTGCGGCTCGCGCGCGAGGTGGCGGAGGCGCTGCAGTACGCCCACAAGCGCGGCATCATCCATCGCGACATCAAGCCCGCGAACATCCTGATCCACGAGGGGCACGCGCTGGTCTCCGACTTCGGGATCGCCCGCGCGACCGAGGACGCCGGCGCGCTCACCAAGACCGGGATCGCGATCGGCACGCCATCGTACATGAGCCCCGAGCAGTCGAGCGGCGCCGCCGACCTCGACGGCCGCACCGACATCTACGCCCTCGGCTGCGTGCTCTACGAGATGCTCGCGGGCGAGCCGCCGTTCACCGGCCCGACCGCGCAGGCGATCATCACCCGCAGCATCACCGAGGAGGCACGGCCGCTGACCCGCGCCCGCAGCGCGGTGCCGCCGGCCGTCGATGCCGCGGTGCAGAAGGCGCTGGCCAAGTCGCCGGTGGACCGCTACGCCAGCGCGCAGGAGATGAGCGAGGCGCTGACCACCGCAGAGGACCTGGCGCGGACCGGCAGCGGGACGACCCCGGCAATGGCTCCACCCGCCCGAGGCATCAAGTCCTGGATGGTGGCCGCGGCCGCGGTGGCGGTCCTCGCCCTCGGCGCGGCCGGGATGAAGCTGCTCGGCGGGGGCACTGGCGCCACCGCCGGGGCCGCCGTGAAGAGCATGGCGGTGCTGCCGTTCGAGAACCTCGGCCCCGCCGACGACGCCTACTTCGCCGATTGCATCGTCGACGAGCTGCGCAACCGGCTGGCCCGGCTCGACAAGTTCACCGTGATCGCCTCGGCAAGTGCCGATGAGTATCGCGGCTCGACCAAGAAGCCCGAGGAGATCGCCGGGGAGCTGCGCGTGGAGCAGCTGCTGATGGGCAAGGTGCGCTGGGCCACTGACGCCAACGGCGTCAAGCAGTTCAAGGTGACCACCGAACTGGTCGACGGCAGCACCGGCAAGGTCACCTGGAGCGACGCGTTCGACGGTGACCTTTCGGATCCGTTTGCCGTGCAGGGCCAGATCGCCATGCGGGTGGCCGGCGCACTCGGCACCGTGCTCGCCCCGGACGACGCACAGAACCTTGCGGGCCGGCCGACCGACAACGCCGAGGCGTATGACCTCTTCCTGCATAACTGCAACAATTTCTCAAATGACTTTGCCATGTTTCTTGTGGGCAAGGGCATACCTGAGCACATCACTTCGTTGCCTCAGACCGTCTTGAACACGCCATTTGGCCAGATGCTGAAGCCCCAATTGGATGCCGCAATGAGGCCGATCACTCAAGCTCCTGTACCAGCACCTCAGCAGCCTCGAGCACAAGCAAGCGTTGCTACGACAAGTCCTGCGACGGGAAAGGTCCATAATGTCACCAGCGCAGGCGAGCTGAAGCAATTGCTCGATCGAGCATCGAAGTCATGCGCAGTCATCTTCTTCACG
>CAZOIX010000843.1:0-2430 GCA_964579685.1 uncultured Mycobacterium sp. | reverse complement strand
ACGTGGGCTTCTGCGCGCATCCGGTCGACCATGTGCGGATAGTGCAACTCGAACGCGGGACGCTGCGAACGGATTCGGGGCAGCTCGGTGAAGTTGTGCCGCGGCGGCGGGCAACTGGTCGCCCATTCCAGCGAATTGCCATAACCCCACGGATCATCCACCGTGACCGGTTCGCCGTAACGCCAACTCTTGAACACGTTCCACACGAACGGAATCGTCGAGACCCCCAGGATGAACGCGCCGATCGTCGAGACCACGTTGAGCGTGGTGAAGCCATCGGTGGGCAGGTAGTCCGCGTAGCGGCGCGGCATACCCTCATTACCGAGCCAGTGCTGCACCAAAAACGTGGTGTGGAAACCGATGAACGTCAGCCAGAAGTGCAGCTTGCCCAGCCGCTCGTCGAGCAGTCGGCCCGTCATCTTCGGGAACCAGAAATAGATGCCCGCATAGGTGGCGAACACGATCGTGCCGAACAGCACGTAGTGGAAGTGCGCCACCACGAAATACGAGTCGGTGACGTGGAAGTCCAGCGGCGGGCTGGCCAGCATCACTCCGGACAGGCCGCCGAGCAGGAAGGTGACCAGGAAGCCCACCGAGAACAGCATCGGTGTCTCAAAGGTCAACTGGCCCTTCCACATCGTGCCTATCCAGTTGAAGAACTTGATACCGGTGGGCACCGCGATCAGGAACGTCATGAAGCTGAAGAACGGAAGAAGCACCGCGCCCGTGGCGAACATGTGGTGCGCCCACACCGCCATCGACAGCGCCGCGATGCTGAAGGTTGCATAGACCAGCGTGGTGTAGCCGAACAGCGGCTTACGTGAGAACACTGGCACCACTTCGCTGATGATCCCGAAGAAGGGCAGCGCAATGACATACACCTCGGGGTGCCCGAAGAACCAGAACAGGTGCTGCCAAAGGATCACACCGCCGTTGGCCGGGTCGTAAATGTGCGCGCCCAGGCGGCGGTCGGCGGCCAGGCCGAACAGCGCCGCGGTCAGCAGTGGAAAGATCAGTAGCACCAGAATGGATGTCACCAGGATGTTCCAGGTGAAGATCGGCATGCGGAACATGGTCATGCCCGGTGCGCGCATGCAGACCACCGTGGTGATCATGTTGACGCCACCCAGGATGGTGCCGAGACCACCGACGCCGAGACCGAAGATCCACAGGTCACCGCCTGCGCCGGGTGAGTGGATCGCGTCGGTCAGCGGTGTATAGGCGGTCCAGCCGAAGTCGGCGGCACCGTTTGGGGTGATGAATCCGCTCATCGCGATCAGCGCGCCGAAGAGAAACAGCCAGAAGCTCAACGCATTCAGCCGCGGGAACGCGACATCGGGTGCGCCGATCTGCAGCGGAAGCACCAGGTTGGCGAAACCGAACACGATCGGGGTCGCATAGAACAGCAGCATCGCCGTGCCGTGCATGGTGAACAGCTGGTTGTACTGCTCGTTGGACAGGAACTGCAGTCCCGGGGAGACCAGTTCGCCGCGGATGAACAAGGCCATCAGGCCGCCGATGAAGAAGAAGATGAAGCAGGCGACGCAGTACATGATGCCGATCATCTTGTGATCGGTGGTGGTGATCAGCTTGTAGACCAGATTGCCCTTGGGGCCAAGCCGGGCAGGAAACGGACGGCGGGCCTCGAGGACGGTAACCGGGGGTGCTTCCGCCGTCATGGCGTCAATTCACCATCGGCACCGATAGACGGACTAGGGCCTTTCGTCACCTTCTAGTGGTCGGGTCCATCGCCGCCGCGACTTCGGCCGCCTCGTAATGTCGTTCTCCGCGCAGACCATTGACGACCCCGCGGCGGTCTGCCTCTGAGCGGTTCTGGCTCAGCTTCGCCTTGCCCTCGACACGGGTGACGGTGATCTCGAGCCCGACGATGCCGGCCAGCTGACCCTCGATGAATTTTTCAGGCGCGTCGGTAGGCCGCCACGGGTCACTGCGCCCGTCTTCATGCCGGGCGGTCAATCGGGTGACGAAACCTCGCAGCCAGTCGCGGTCCTCGTGCACGCGGACCGTGCCGGACAGGTGCACGGCGCTGTAGTTCCACGTCGGTACCACGCGGCCGTGTTGGGCCTTCGCGGCGTACCACGACGGGCTGATGTAGGCCTCGGGTCCGGCGCAGATCAGCAGCGCCGGGCTGTCGGGAACGAGGGTCGTCCACTGCGGGTTGGCACGCGCCATGTGTGCGACGACTGTGCCGAACGGATGGGTGCTCCTCTCGTCATCCCAGATGATCGGCAGCAGGGTGGCGACCGGCATCCCGTCAGGATCGACCGTCACGATTTCGGCCGCCCGCGCCGCTGCCACGAAGCGCCGAATCTCGCCGTCGTCGTCCATCCGGTTGAAAGACGGGGTATACATCTTGTGTCCGAGGGGGGACTTGTCCGTCTACGACACGGGTCGTGGTCTGGCGATTGG
>CAZOIX010000842.1:0-2435 GCA_964579685.1 uncultured Mycobacterium sp. | reverse complement strand
GCTATGACGTCGAAGGCTGGCCGATGCGCAGTCGTGCGGATGTGGCGGCGATGGTGCGATCCGACGCGCACCAGGGCCTCATCCGTGGCGGCTGCTGTCATTTCCTCGGGCCCGCCGTCGTGTCCCTCGACGGCGACGAGGCCGTGGCGGTCTGCGAGTCGATCCTGGTGGTGCACCGCGGCGACGGTTTCGGCGTCGCGCGGGCGGGGGCGAATCATTTTCGGCTACGGCGCATCGACGACCGGTGGCAGATCGTCGCGCGGACCACCAGGGCTCTCGACGGTCAGGCTGCGGCGCGGGATCTATTGGCCTCGGGGCTGGCAGGCCGGTGAGCGGACAACTCGAGCACCGGGTGGCCCTGGTGACAGGGGCGGGCGCAGGTATCGGCGAGGGCATTGCGCGCCGCTTCGCGGACGAGGGTGCGAAGGTCGTCGTCGCCGAGTTGGACCCCGCGGCGGGCGGAGCTGTCGCCGATGCCGTCGGCGGAGTGTTCGTCGGCACGGATGTGTCTGATCGCGTACAGGTCGAGAACGCGGTAGAGACCGCCGTCTCGAAGTACGGATCCATCGACATCGTGGTGAACAACGCGTGGGGTGGTGGGGCGATCGGCCGAGTAGAACGCAAGACCGATGAGCAACTGGCCGACGGCATTGCGGTCGGCTATTACGGACCGTACTGGGCCATGCGAGCGGCGTTCCCGTATATGAAGGAGAACGGCTGGGGCCGGATCGTGAACATGTGCAGCCTCAACGGCGTCAACGCCCACATGGGCTCGCTGGAGTACAACGCCGCCAAGGAGGCGCTTCGCGCGCTCACCCGCACCGCGGCGCGGGAGTGGGCACCGACCGGCGTCACCGTCAACGCGATCTGCCCGGCAGCCAAGAGCCAGGCGTTCTTTCGCGCGATCGGCGACTATCCGGAGCTGGAGGCGATGGCCGACGCCGCAAATCCGATGGGGCGCATGGGCGATCCGTACGACGACATCGCGCCGATCGCGGTGTTCCTGGCCAGCGAAGCCAGCCGCTACCTGACCGGCAACACCCTGTTCGCCGATGGCGGCAGCCACATCAACGGCGTCGCGTGGGCACCGGACCTCGACGCAGAGTAGTCCGATCTGATCTACTGACGTGCCATCGCGACGCGCGCCTCGGCCCTCGTCGCCTCCTCGCGATCGTGATGTTCCGAAGGTGACGTACTGACGGTGACCTTCTCGATCGTTCCGGTGAAGGCGAACGGCGACGCGTACCTCGTCGTGATCGGCGAACCCGGATTCCGGCCCACCGAGAGGCCGCCGCCGATCCCCAATGCCAGCGGTACGGTCACCGGGAAGTCGGCCTCACCGACCACGTCGCCGTCGACGAGCAGGCGGGCATGGCCGGGCGTGCCCCTGCCCGCCATCAGATCCGGCTTACCGGTGGGTTCGAACTCGTACCGCAGCGTGTGCCGGCCGGGCTCGAGCGCAGCCGTGGATGTCACGTGAAATTCCTGCGCACCGACGTAGTTGTGGACATAGTGCAGCCGGCCGTCCTGGACGAACAGCGTGTATCCACCGACGTTGCTGCCGTGGCAGACGACCACGCCACTGTCGTGATCGGCGAGCTCGACCTCGGCCGTGATGGAATGCGCACGGTTGAGCACCTTGACCGCGGTGTTCTCCGGGACCACCTGTGTCCCCGGGAAATACACGTAGGACTCGCGGTCGGCACTGATCTGCGGCCGGGGGTCGGCGAAGCGCATCGTGCCCCTACTGTCCAGCGGCAGCACGTGGTACTTGCCCGCCTCGGTGTACCAGAGCGCGATCATCTCGACCAGCCGTGGACGCTCCGCATCGGCCAGATCGTTGGTCTCGGTGGGATCGACGTCGACGTGGTAGAGCTCCCACCCGCCTGCATCCAACTCGCGCAGCGTGTCCTCGGTCAGCTCCACCGCACCGAAGCCCGCCCCGGCCTCCGCGAACGACGGGCCCGGGAACGGACACACCGCCCGCCAGCCGTCGTGATAGATCGAGCGGTGCGCAAACATCTCGAAGTACTGCGTGTGACGCTTCGACGGAGCCGCGGCGTCGTCGAACGTGTGCGCCAGGCTGACTCCTTCGATGGGTGATTGTGTCACTCCCCGCACAGCCGACGGCGGATCGATGCCCAGCGCCTCGAGTACCGTCGGGACCATGTCGATGACGTGGCAGTACTGTTGGCGCAGTTCGCCTTTGGCCGTGATCCCGGCTGGCCAGTGCACGATGAAACCGTCGGCGACGCCGCCGCGGTAGGTCTCGCGCTTCCATCGCCGGAACGGAGTGTTGCCGGCGAACGTCCAGCCCCACGAGTAGTGGTTGAAGTACTTGGGCCCGCCCAGATCGTCGATCGCGTCGAGGTTCTGCTGCAGATCGTCAGGCACGTTGTTGAAGAATTTGTTCTCGTTGACCGACCCGTGTGGAC
>CAZOIX010000841.1:0-2438 GCA_964579685.1 uncultured Mycobacterium sp. | reverse complement strand
GGCTACGCCCGCAACCAGATGAGCGCCTACGTCGAGCTGCAGGAGCGCGAGTTCGACGCCGAGGAGCGCGGCTACACCGCCACGAAGCACCAGCGCGAGGTGGGTGCCGGTTACTTCGACCGGATCGCGACCACCGTCGACCCCACCAGCTCGACCACCGCGCTGACGGGCTCGACCGAGGAAGGCCAGTTCCACTAGGCCAGGTCTAGGCTCACGAGGCCGATGGCTTGACAGCGCAGGCCCCGCCCAGAACCCTTGGGCGGGGCCTGACGCATGTAACGGGAGAAAGCTTTGAGTATTGAACGGGTCGGCGTCATCGGCGCCGGGCAGATGGGTTCGGGCATCGCCGAGGTGAGCGCCAAGGCCGGCGCGGACGTGGTCGTCTACGAGCCGACGGATGAGCTGGTCACCGCGGGCCGTCACCGCCTGACGCAATCACTTGAGCGTGCGGCGGCCAAAGGCAAGCTGAGCGAGGGCGATCGCGACGCCGCACTGGCGCGGTTGACGTTCACCACCAGCCTCGCCGACCTGGCCGACCGTCAGCTCGTAATCGAAGCGGTCGTGGAGGACGAAGCCGTCAAGGCCAAGATCTTCGCTGAACTCGACAGTGTGATCACCGATCCCGATGCGGTGTTGGCGTCGAACACGTCGAGCATCCCGATCATGAAAATCGCTGCGGCAACGAAGAATCCGAGTCGTGTGCTGGGCCTGCACTTCTTCAACCCGGTGCCGGTGCTGCCGCTGGTCGAACTCATCAGCACGTTGGTCACCTCGCCTGAGGCCGCTGACCGCACCGAGCAGTTCGCGAGTGCGGTCCTTGGCAAGAAGGTGGTGCGTTGCGGGGATCGTTCGGGTTTCGTCGTCAACGCGCTGCTGGTGCCCTACCTGTTGTCGGCCATCCGGATGGCCGAGGCGGGAGTCGCGACCGTCGAGGACATCGACACGGCCATCGTCGCGGGGCTGTCGCATCCGATGGGTCCACTGCGGCTGTCCGATCTGATCGGGCTCGACACGATGAAGCTGATCGCCGACTCGATGTACGACGAGTACAAGGACCCCAATTACGCCCCGCCGCCGCTGTTGTTGCGGATGGTCGAGGCCGGCCAACTGGGTAAGAAGTCGGCCCGGGGCTTTTACACGTACTGAGATCGGATGTAACCAGGCGGCGCGAGTGCCAGTGATTTCGCGCCATCGCGTTACAACCGGCGAGCCGGGCGCGGGCACCGCCTAGGCGTCGGCGAGTCGGTCCTTCTCCGCCTCGATATCGAAATCAGCTGCAGGCCATGATAAGTCGAGCTCTTCGAGCGCCTCGATCAGCAGTTCGGTGATGGCCAGCCTGCTGTACCACTTGCGATCGCACGGAATCACGTGCCACGGCGCATAGTCCGTCGACGTCTTGTCCAGCAGCACTTGATATGCCTCCTGGTACAGCGGCCACTTCAGGCGTTCGTCGACGTCTGCGGGGTTGTACTTCCAATACTTGTCGGGACGTTCCAGTCGCTCGGCCAGACGCTTCTTCTGCTCCTCGAGCGAGACGAACATCGCCACCTTGATCAGCGTCATCCCGTCGTCGACGAGCGCCTTCTCGAAGGCGTTGATCTCGTCGTAGCGCGCACCCCACACGTCGGGCGCCACCAGGTTGTGCACCCGCACGATCAACACATCCTCGTAATGGCTGCGGTCGAAGACCCCGATATGGCCCGCTGTCGGCAGTGCCTTCCTGATGCGCCACAGGTAGTGGTGCGCCAACTCCTCATCGGTCGGCTTACCAAAGCTCGTGTACCGGATACCCTGCGGATTACCCGCTCCCACGACGTGTTTGACGATCCCGCCCTTGCCCGCGGTATCCATGCCCTGCAGCACCAGCAGGATCGACCGGGTGTCGCCGGAGCGGCTGTTGGCGTACAACATCTCCTGCAGATCGGCGAACCGCTCGTTGCGCTCGGCCTGCAGCTCAGGAGCGTCGGCTTTCTTGCCTCGAAAGCCCGGCGTGGCGCTGGTGTCGATGTCGGCGACCTTGTCACCCGGACGGAACTCGAGATGGATATGCGGCTCGTGCGTCCACAATGACGGCAGGTCGGACTCGCTCATCCCCTCAGTCAAGCAGCTGAGGTGGCAGAACCGGGGAAGGATGCGGCCCTTGCCGGAACTTCTCCAGTGACCCGCCGACCTCGACGATGCCGCACAGCGCACTCCAGGACAGCATCGTCAGGTAGTCGATCAGCTCGTCGGCGCTCATCCGCGGATGCGACATCCACGAGTGCGTGGCCAGCTGGACGCCGCCGACGGTGTGGAACGCCCACGGCTCGGCACCGCCGGGGTCCATCCCGGCCGAGACCATGCGTCGGCGCAGCATCACCGCCAGCATGCGGGCGATGATCTGCTCCGAGTCGGCGACGGCCTTGCTCTTGCTGGCCGAGTTGTTGGCCATCACGAAC
>CAZOIX010000840.1:0-2440 GCA_964579685.1 uncultured Mycobacterium sp. | reverse complement strand
CACGCTGCGACTACCGAGCGCCGTCTGAACCAATGATTCGAACCTGCTTTCGACACTACCCGCGATCCCGGCGCGAAACCCCAGCTCAACCCCACCCTGTGGATAAGACCGGCATTGGGGATAACTTCGCTCGCGAGCTCGCCGCTAGACCTCGATGCGGGAGCCGACGATGACCGTCCGGCCCAGCGGGAGTCCAAAATGCGCGGCGGCGTCGGCGGTGATGTGCGATGTGGCGATGAAGAGGCGCTTGCGCCACGGCGCCATCGTCGGCGCGTCACCCATGCACAGGTCGAGCTTCGACAGGAAAAACGACGCGTCGCCGAGGTCGACCGGGCCTTCGGTGTCCTCCGGGCTCAGCATGGCCAGCGCGCGGGGCACGTTCGGTCGTTCCATGTATCCGAAGCGCGCTTCCACGTGGACGATCCCGTCGCTGGCGTAGCCGAGGTCGTCGTGGCTCATTCGCTCCGAGTCGGGAACCCGCGGCACGTTCTCGGTCTCGACGGTCAGGATGATGACGTGCTCGGCCAGTACGTGGTTGTGCTGCACGATCGCGCGCATGGCGAGCGGAGCGGTGTCTCTGCCCCGGTTGAGGAACACCGCTGTGCCGGGGATGCGAACCAGCGGAGGGTCGAGGTGCACCAGGGCGTCGACGAAATCGCGCAGCGGCCCTTCGGCCTCTTCCCGTGCCCGCGTGATGATCCGGCGGCCCTTCTGCCACGTCGTCATGACGGTGAAGGAAATGACGGCGATGGTCAGCGGCAGCCATGCACCATGCACCAGCTTGGTGAGGTTGGCCGCGAAGAACATCAGGTCCACCACGAGCAACAGGCCGCAGCCGAGCACCACACCCCATAGCGGCCAACGCCATCGCGTCCGCGCGTAGTAGAAGAACAGGGTGGTGGTGATCGTGATCGTTCCTGTGACGGCCATACCGAACGCATACGCCAGGGCGGCGGAACTGCGGAAGGCGAACACCAGGATCAGTACCGCCACCATCAGGGCGCCGTTGATCCACGGCACGTAGATCTGGCCGATGGTCGACGCCGAGGTGTGTTCGATGCGCAGCCTCGGTAGGTAGCCGAGCCGCGCGGCCTGCGACGCCACGGAGAAGGCGCCGGTGATCACCGCCTGCGAGGCGATCACCGTCGCCGCTGTTGCCAAGAGCACCATGGGAATTCGCGCCCACTCCGGAGTGAGCAGGAAGAACGGCGCCGCCACCGTGGACTCGTCGCTCAGCACCAGCGCGCCCTGGCCGAAGTAGTTCAGTGTGCACGCGGGCAGGACGAGGCCGAGCCAGCCGTATGTGATTGCGCGCCTGCCGAAGTGCCCCATGTCGGCGTACAGCGCTTCTGCGCCGGTGACCGCCAGCACGACGGCTGCGAGCGCGAAGAAGGCGATGTGGAAGTGATGGACCATGAAAGCCAGCGCGTATGTCGGCGACAGCGCCTTGAGGATCTCGGGGTTGTCGATGATGCCGCGGAGGCCGCACGCGCCGATCGCGGTGAACCACACGATCATCACGGGTCCGAAGAACCGGCCGACGGTGGCGGTGCCGCGTCGTTGCACGGCGAACAGTCCGATGATGATCAGCGCGGTGATCGGCACGACGAAGTCTCTGAATCCGGGATCGATCACCTGTATGCCCTCGACGGCCGACAGCACCGAGATCGCCGGGGTGATCATGCTGTCGCCGAAGAACAGGGCGGAACCGAACAGCCCTGCCGCGGCCAGTGCCGCCGACGCGCGTCGTCCCCTGCCTCCAGTCCAGCGCCGCAGCAACGTGATCAGGGCCATGATGCCGCCCTCGCCCTCGTTGTCGGCGCGCATCACCAGGGTGACGTAGGTGAGGGTGACGATGATCATCACCGACCAGAAGATCAGCGAGACCACACCGTAGACGTTGTGGTGTGCCACCGGCACGGGGTGCGGGTCGTGCGGGTTGAACACCGTCTGAAACGTGTAGATCGGGCTGGTCCCGATGTCGCCGAAGACCACACCGAGCGCGGCGATGATCACGCCCAGCCGCAACGCCTGGGCGCCCGTCGGTGTCTGCACCCCAAGATCATTGCCGAGCGCACCCGTGTTCGCGGGATGATGGCGATATGGCCGACGGTGACCTCGCAGACCTCGACGCGCTGTATTCCGCGAAGCTTGCGGACTTCACCGCGCTGCGCACCAAGCTCGCCGCGGCGGCCAAGAAACGTGGCGACGGCGAAGCCGCCACACACATCGCGGCGGCCCGCAAACCCACCACCGCGGCCTATGTGGTCAACGCGCTGGTGCTCACCAACCCTGCCGTCAGGCGGCGCCTCACCGACTTGGGCGAGCGATTGCGTGCCGCCCATGCAGGCATGGACGGCGGCCTCATCCGCGAGTTGACCGCAGAGCAGCGCCGCCTCATCGACGAATTGGCAGGCGCCGCATTCGAAGAGGCCGCGCT
>CAZOIX010000839.1:0-2441 GCA_964579685.1 uncultured Mycobacterium sp. | reverse complement strand
CTCGCCATCTGCGCAGCGGCCGCATCGTCACGCTGCCCGCCGACTACCTTGCTGAGCACGTCACGCTGGGCTATGCGGCCACCATCGACTCCGCCCAAGGTTTGACTGTTGGACGGCGCGACACCAAAGGCACCTGCCACGTCGTGGGCTCCGACCTGCTGACCCGCCAGCACCTCTACGTCGCGCTCACCCGAGCCACCGACGAAAACCACCTCTACCTGTCGACCGCGGAGGCCGATCCGCACCGGCTGCTCTCCCCCAAAGCCACCCACCCTGACACCGCCGTCGACGTCCTGACCCGTGCCCTGGCCCGCGACGGCGCCCAGGTGTCGGCTACCACCGCCGCCCGCCACGCCGCTGATCCCACCGCCCGGTTGCAGGCCGCAGCCGACATGTACTACGACGCACTCGGCGCCGCGGCCGAGAATCGCCAAAGCACAGGCGCCCGTGACCGACTCGACGAGACCGCCGACGACGTGATCCCCGGGCTGAGCACCCGCCAAGCCTGGCCAGCCTTGCGCCGCAACCTCGCCGTCCTGTCCCTCAGCGGCGCCAACCCACGCCAACTGCTCCTCGATGCCCTGGCCAAAGGAAGCCTCGACAACGCCGCCGACCCCGCGGCCGTGCTGGACCACCGCATCGACCCCGCCGGCCTGCATTCCGCCGGCATCGGGGTCCTGCGCTGGCTGCCCGCCATCCCGCCGGCACTGGCCGACGACCCGCACTGGGGTACCTACCTCACCCGCCGCGAGCAACTCGTCGCAAGCCTGGCCGACCAGATCCGCGAGCGCGCCCGGGCCTGGACCAACGCCACCGCACCCGCCTGGGCACGCCCACTGATCACCGTGAACCCGGCCCTGACCGCTGAAATCGCGGTGTTCCGCGCCGCCACCGGCGTCGCCGACGCCGACACCCGTCTCACCGGCGCGCGCCAGTACCCCGTGCGCACCCGCGCCGTTCAAGCCGCCCTGCAGCGCTACGCCGCCGCCGACATCGGGCGCCGCAGTGCCGACACCACCCGCTGGAACGACCTCATCGACGCCATCGACCCGCGCCTTCGCGCCGATGCCTACTGGCCACAGCTGGCCGCCCAACTCGCCCAGGCCACCCGCACCACCCCCGACCTGCGGCAAATCATCACCACCGCTGCTCGCCAAGGCCCGCTGCCCGACGAACTGCCCGCCGCCGCACTCTGGTGGCGCATCGCCGGCGCCCTGTCCCCGACCGCCACCCTGGCCACCACACATTCGCGGCTACGGCCGACCTGGATCACCGACGTCGACGCCGCGTTCGGGGCCGCGCTGACCGAAACCATCACCTCCGACCCGGCATGGCCCGGACTGGTCGCCGCCATCAGCGCCGCCGACCCGGCCACCTGGACCCCCCGCGACCTGCTCCATGTCGCCGCCGAACACCTCGCCGACGCCGCCGACGCCGACCACCCAATCCCACCGGGCGACTACGCCCGCCTGATCACCTACACCGTCGATGCCTTCACCCACCGGCTGCAAGCGCATCTCGGCATCGACGTCGAAGACCTGCCCACCCCCGAGCACGCCCCACCGCACCCCGAAGAGGAAGCACTGTTCCCGCCCGACCCGGAAAACCCCTTCGCCGACATCGACCAAGCCCCACCCTTCGACGACCACTTCGACGCCGCCCCACCCGATACCTCCTTTGAATACGGGTCCGAAGAATTCGGAGATTTGCAATTCGAAGACCTCTCAGCAAACCGTCCTGTACCCGAATTAGGCATCACCATGAATTTGCTCACCACGCTTGAGAAGGAATACCGCGAGGTCTGCGAAACAATCAAAACCTTGGACGCAGAAATTCGCCCGGGAAATGGCCCCGCGATGCGTGCTGCGGCCGACGAGCTGTTGCAGATGCGCCGCCAAGTCGACGCCGATCGACCCTACGGCCACGCCGTCGCCGCGGTGATGGAGCAGTGGGCCGACGCCGACGCCGCCTACAACGACACCCTTCGCTTGATCGAGCACGCCCGCACTCAGCTCGACCTGCTAGGGACTAACCCCGATGCCGACGAACTCGACATCGCCTCAGCGCAAGCCGATCTGGCCTTTCACACTCGCCGCCTCCCCGAACAGCCACCGTCGCATCAGTTTCACCAGGCCTTCGCCGAGGCGCAGGCTGCGCGTACCGCGGCCGCCGACGGCCACACGATCGTCACCGAGCACGACATCGCCACCGCACGCGGCGACGCCGAGCGCGCAGACCTGGCCGCCCGCGCGAAGCTGCGCGACCGCCGCCAGGCGCTGCGCCGCAAGCTCGGCCGCGCTGAGCGCGACGTCGCCGGTGCCTTCGCCGCGGCCCAGACCGCCACCTCCGAAACTCTCGAGCAGCTGCTGAAATCGGCGCGCTCCGAAGTTGCCCTGCTCCAACTGGCCGGCGACGCCGACCACACCCGCACGCCCCTGCTC
>CAZOIX010000838.1:0-2442 GCA_964579685.1 uncultured Mycobacterium sp. | reverse complement strand
CTGTGCCGGCCGGCGCCGTCTCATCGACGATTCTGCTGCCGGTGTCACCGTAATAGCCGACGGCGCTGGCGTTGATCAGCACTGGGACGCCGGCCTCCACAACAGCGGAGGCCAACACTTCCGTCGGCCCGATACGGCTGTCGCGCAGGCTCTGCTTGAATGCGCCCGACCATCGCTTGTCGCCGACGTTGACGCCGCACAGGTTCACCACGGCGTCGACACCCGACAACACACCCGAGTCGAATTCGCCGGTGTCGGGATTCCAGAACACCTCGTCGGCGTTGGACGGCGCGCGGCGCACGATCCGCAACACCCGGCGGTCGGTGGCCCTGAGGGCATAGACCAATGCGGACCCGATGAGGCCGGAGGATCCGGCGATCGCTATGACGGTGGCGGACACGTCAGGCGCAAGTCCTTCCCGATGGTTGTGTCACAGACCGAGATCGGCCTCGAACGCGCCCTCCTCCAGGCGGCGTTTGACGGTGGTCAGGAAACGTCCGGCGTCGGCACCATCGATCAGCCGGTGATCGTAGGTCAGCGGCAGGTAGCAGATGGACCGCACGCCGATCGACTCGTTGCCCGAGGCGTCGACGATCACCCGCGGCCGCTTCACGATCGCGCCGGTGCCCAGCATCGCCGCCTGCGGCGGCACCAGGATCGGCGTGTCGAACAGCGCGCCCTGACTACCGATGTTGGTGATGGTGAACGTCCCGCCGGACAGCTCGTCGGGCTTGAGGTCTCCCGAGCGGGCACGCTCGGCGATGTCGGCGATCGCGCGTGCCAGCCCTCCCAGCGACAGGTCGCCGGCATTCTTGACCACCGGGGACAGCAGGCCCTGCTCGGTGTCCACGGCGAAGCCCAGATGCTCGGCGTCGTAGTAGGTGATCTCCTTGGACTCCTCGTTGTAGCTCGCGTTGACGTTCGGATGCGTCTTCAGCGCGTCGATCACCGCGCGGGCGATGAACGGCAGATACGTCAGGTTGACACCCTCCCGCTCGGCGAATTCGTTCTTCGCGCGCGCCCGCAGCGCCACGATCTTGGTCATGTCGACCTCGTGGGTCTGCGTCAACTGCGCTGTGGCCTGAAGGGATTCGCGCGTCTTCTTCGCGGTGATCTGGCGGATCCGGCTGGCCTTCTGCGTCGTGCCGCGCAGATGGGCAAGGGCGGGCGCCGGTGCGGGCGCCTCCTTCGGCGCCGAAGCGCTCGTCGGCGCCTTCGCCGCCGGCTCGGCCGCCGGAGCCTTCTTGGCTTCGGCCGCCGCGACCACGTCCTGTTTGCGGATCCGTCCGCCGACGCCGGTGCCCTTCACCGACGTGAGGTCGATGTCGTTTTCGGCGGCGAGCTTTCGCACCAGGGGTGTGACATAGGGCGATCCGTCACCCGACGGCGCCTCTTCCTTGGGTTCCTTGGGTTCCTTGGGTTCGGGCTTGGGCTGGGGCTTGGGTTCGGGCTTGGGTTCTTCGGCCTTGGGCTCCGGCTCGGGTTCGGGCTCGGGCTTCGACTCGGGCTCCGGTTCGGGTTCGGGCTCGGGGGCCGCATCCGCGTCGCCGATCTTGGCCAGTTCGCCGCCGACGGCGACGGTGTCGTCCTCTTCGGCGGTGATGGACACCAGCGTCCCGGCCACCGGCGAGGGGATCTCGGTGTCGACCTTGTCCGTGGATACCTCGACCAGCGGCTCGTCGACCTCGACCGTGTCACCGACCTTCTTCAGCCACCGTGTCACCGTGCCCTCGGTCACCGACTCGCCGAGTTCGGGCATCACCACAGGCGTCGCTGAGCCCGACGACTTGGCGGCCGGCTTGGACTCGGGTTCGGGTTCCGGCTCGGGTTCGGGTTCGGGTTCCGGCTCGGGCTCTTCGGCCGGCTTCTCCTCTTCCGCGGCGGGCTCGTCAGACGACTCGCCACCGGACTCGCCGGCCTCTCCGATGACCGCGAGCTCGCCGCCCACCTCGACGGTGTCGTCCTCCTGGGCCAGGATCTTCTGCAGCACTCCGGCGGCGGGCGAAGGGATCTCGGTATCGACCTTGTCCGTGGAGACCTCAAGCAGAGGCTCATCCTGTTCGACCGTGTCTCCCTCTTGCTTGAGCCAGCGGGTGACAGTCCCCTCTGTAACGCTCTCGCCGAGTGCGGGCATCTGAACGGAGATGGCCATGTGGTTGGGCTCCCTCGAACGGTCTGTCGCAGGTGGTCGATTTGTCTGTTCCCATCCTGTCACGTTCGTATCAACAGTTCGCCGCAGACTCGACGAGTCGACGCTCTGGCACTATCGAAGGAGGTAGATGAAGGGAGTGCGACCCACGGTGGGTTTGTTCGACAGGTTTACGCGCGGCGCGCGTAAAGGAAGAGGCGGCGGCGGCGACCCGGCCGCGGACCTGAAATACCTCCGTCAGTGGGTCGCCGAACATCACGGGGTCGAGGCATTCGTCGAACCGAGAACCACCG
>CAZOIX010000837.1:0-2445 GCA_964579685.1 uncultured Mycobacterium sp. | reverse complement strand
GTGCGACGCTGGATGACTTCGACGCGCTGTGTGCCCACCTGGCGACCATGCATCCGTCGCGGTACTTGGCCCTCATCGAGGGTGTGCCCGCCGTGTTCGTCACCGGTGTACACGAGATCGACGACCAGAATGTGGCGCTGCGCCTGGTGTCGTTGACCGACCGGCTCTATGACGCGGGTATCCCGGTCGTGGCCTCCGGCGCGAAGGTGGACACGATATTCAGCGAAGACATGCTGGCGGGAGGGTTTAGCAAGAAGTACCTGCGCGCGACATCGCGGCTCCTCGCGCTGTCCCGCCAGCCGACCTAGACACCTCGGACCATCACGTAGTCGTTCTCGATGCTCGTCCCGAGCCGAAACGTCTTGGTGCCCGCGATCGCGAAACCGTGCTTGCCGTAGAAGCGTTGGGCGCGACGATTCTGCTGATTGACACCCAGCCACACCGCGTGAGCATCCAGGGCGCGGGCCGACGTGAGCGCGGCGGTCATCATCGCCGCTGAGACGCCGGCACCGTGACTGTCGGGAAGCACGTACATCTTCGACAGCTCGATCGCGGGGCGCACCGTCACGGCCTGCTGGACATCGTCGTCGTCGGGCACACCGCGAATCAACATGGCGTAACCCACGATTCGGCCGCCGTTCCGAGCCACCAGTACCACCCGGTCGGGGTCGCTGCAGTAGTCGCGGAAGCGCTGCTCGGTCAAATTCTCCTCGATGAACGCGGCGATATCACCGGCGCTCACCGCCTCCGGACAGGCCAGCGGGAACGTCCGTGCGGCGACGTCGGCGATTTCGGCGAGATCTGCGTCGGCGGCCGTGCCGACGTCAGTGCCCAAGACTCAAGACACGTTCCACTGCGCGAGATGCTGGCCGGTGACCTTGTCGAGCAGCACGACGTTCGAGATCAGGTCCCGGTAGCAGTCCCACCAGACCCCACCGCTGACGGTCGACCCGGCCGGCGCATTGGTCAGCGCACGGGACAGCGCGTCGGGTGCGTCGGTGTTTCGTGGTTCGTAGGAATCGCCGGTCGCGGTGACCCCGCGGAACTGGTACGTGATGGCCTGGGCATACGGCGTGGGCACCTGAATCGGGTGCACGGTGATCTGCGCGCGCCAGACCTGATACCGGGGCGGTCGCGGCGGGTAACCGAAACCAGGGGGGATCGGGGACGGATCCAAGCTGTTCACGGTGATGTCGGCGACCAGGCCTTCGAAGTTGATCCGCAGCGTTTCACCGAGGCGGCCGATCGGCGAGGGCGCCGACTCGGACTCTTCGGGCGCAGCCAGGGCGGGCGCGGCAGTGAGACCGGCGACGACCGCCATCACGGTGACCAGGACGACGAACCAGCGGCGCATGCAACGCACTATGGCACAAACTGAAACGTGTTACAGGCGCTTCAGGCCACCCACGGCCCAGAGCCGCCGATCTTCTCGATGTGCACACGGGTGAGCAGTCCTGCCGGTGCGTTCGGCGGCGGAAAGTGCTCATCGCTGCCCAACATCACCTTGGCCAGCCGCTTGAGCAGTTCAGGAGCCCCACCGTCGACGATCCGCGCGGTGCCCGTGACCGTCAGATAGTCCCTGAGTTGGCCGGGCCGCTCACTGGCGAGCACGGTGATGGCCACGCGTGGATCGCGACGGACGTTGCGAGTCTTTCGGTATTCGCTCAGGTGCGCCGCGACGAGCTCGTCACCATCCGGAGTCGACTCCAGTGCCATCCAGACGGTGGACACCTGCGGGCTGCCGTCGGCGTTGAGGGTGACCAGGATGGCGTCGGTACCCGCCCCGATGAGATCGCGGGCCGCGTCGTTGAGCTTCATGCGTTGTTCTACCGCCGAGGGCGCCGTTTCATTCCCTCAGCCGGCCTCGAGGTCGAGCAATGCCGACTTGGCCGACACTCCACCGACGTACTGTCCCGTGGACCCGTCGGAGCGCACCACGCGGTGGCATGGCACGACCACCGGAAGCGGGTTGTGCGCACAGGCGGTGCCGACGGCCCGGACCGCGCGCGGGTGTCCGATCGCAGCGGCAACGGTCGCATAGCTCTCCCGGCTGCCGTAGCCGATATCGCGCAGGTGCTCGACGACGTCACGGCGAAAGCCGCGGGCCAACCGCAGATCGACCGGAACGTCAAACGTGGTGCGGCGCTTGGTGAAATACTCGTCGATCTGCCGCGCGACCGTATCCAATCGCGGTGGCGAACGCAGGATGCGAGGGCTGACAGTGTCGGCCAGTCGGGTCAGGACGGCGTCATGGCCTTCGATGTCATAGGCCACCCGCACGACCCCGACGGTGGTTGCAGCCAGCAGCAGCGTGCCGACCGGAGTGTCGATCGTGCGATAGGCGATATCGAGCGCTTGGTCGGCTTCGGCCGCCCGCTCGAGCCGCGTGTGCAGCCGCGCCATCGTTTGGTCATCGGCCCGCAGTTCGTCAAAGATGTTGATGGT
>CAZOIX010000836.1:0-2447 GCA_964579685.1 uncultured Mycobacterium sp. | reverse complement strand
TTCTCGTTTGAAAAGGGAGGTGTGGGGTACTCGAGTCCACCCTTGGGACCCTCCTTGGGGGCTTCGCCTGACCTGTCCTCTGGGCTGCCCATCCTTTTCTTTTTGTACTCGAATCTCCTGGGCCTGGGACCGGATCTCGATGTCTGGTTTATCACCCTAGGTCGCCGAGCGAGCGAGTGAGCGATTCTCTGCACCGACATGCAATACGCTAGTCAAGTATGCTCATACGTTATCCACGTTCGATAGAACGTTCGACCGGTAGCGCTTTTGCGGGATCCTGTTGGGGGCTGCGCCGATCGGCGTCGCCACACCAGCGTGAAGGTGGCAGGTCGCATAAGGGTGCAAGGAAAACTCAAAGAACTCACCTTTAGGGGGAAACTTTATGACCAATTACCAGCAAGGTAAATAGTGTAACTGGTTTGGTAGGCAAGTTTATTTATTTATTTGTTTTATTTATTTTAGCTCGAGCAGGGTGGCGTGCGTGCCCTAGAATAAGGTTCTGCATTCGTTCAGTCGATAGATCTGGAGATCTCCGGAGATGGGACGTCCCCCGATCGATCGATCCACGCTGCAGGCGATCACCATCTGGTGATCCTGAATTTGAGGTTTTGTTTGTAACCCCCTTTGCAAGTTGCCATCTTTGCCATCACTACTATATGGCGCCAAGACGCCTCATGTGTAACAAATGTACATATTTATATATGGGACTTAGCCACGCGATATAGAGATTCTTCCCCAGACTTGTAATTTTCGGCAGTATGTATAGGGATAGAGAATCTTTCTTCTCTTCATTATTCATTCATTGTTGATACCTAGCGTGTTTGTTACACTGCCATTTCACATATATATTCTTTGTTTTATAATAAAAATGTCTAGTATATACTTATGCATCCTGGATAGATTTTCCATAAATCTTGGCCTGCTCCTCAAGGATGGTCTGCTTAATTCCCTTTCCTTTTGGCAAGGAAATGAGAGGCTTGTCTCCCTTTCCGATCACAAACACGTTTGTCTCACGGGTAGCGAAAACGTGTCCAGCTGCATCCTTGATGTGAATGATATCAAAAGATCCCTTGTGCTTTTCCTTGTGGACCATGATGCCTACACGTCCATTGTTATGTCCTCCTGTTACCATGCACATGTTGCCCAGGTCAAACTTAACAAAGTCTCTGATCTTTCCAGTTCCGTAGTCGAACATGACTGTATCGTTTTCTTTAATATCTGGATCTGGGTAGCGGATGGTGCGTCCATCGTGGGTGGCGATGTATGGCACACCTCCCTTTCCAAACTGAACACGGCGAACCTTGCACAGCTTATATGCAGCTTCCTCTTTAGAGATGCGGTGAACCACGAATCGACCCTTAGTATCGTAGACTAGACGGAAGTTTTCATCAGTTTTAGGGATGGTGATGACATCCATGAATCCAACCGGGTACGTCTTATCGGTTCTCACTTTACCATCAACCTGAACCAGGCGGTTCATCAGAATGCTGGTCACCTCTTTGCCGTTCAAAGCATACCTGCAGGAGCGAGTAGCGCAGTACATGTCAGTTTCACCCTAACAATACTTTGAAACATACAAAGTAAACAATTTCGACGGTACAAAAGAAGAGTCCGAAGACCCGACCCGCCCGCAGCCTTTAGCCGACGGCTTGTGCCATTTGTTTTCTCTCAAACGTACTTGAGCCTATTCCTCAGCAATAAGATCAATGGAAGACATTCACGAGTTTTGTGAGGTCCTGGGGATGGCTTGGGGGCCTGCACAGCAAAAACAAAACGTTCACCTACACGCTCTTGGCAGACTTTCATCGGCAGCCAATCATGCACTGCAGCCAAGTACTCTTCACCGGCATTGATCGCATCTGACACTCTCCATACTATTTGATATACTGTTCATATCCAATCATCAGGAGAGCCCCACAAGCGACCATAGCTGGTCTGGCACCCGCAGTCTTTCATGTCGCCACGTACAAAGATTCCTCCAAGCTTGTCAAGCATCCAATGCTTGGGGGCATTAAGCCTCTTCAAGTGCTTCTTAGGGCCGCGAACCATTTTTATTTCTGTTTAAAATAAAAAAGTGTGTCTACATCGGCACAGATTTCCACTTCTCATTGTCGGCACTCCTGTTTAGACCAGGCGGCCGCCTCTCGTTATCGGCATTGTCCATCCCATTGGAGGCATCGATCGATAAGGCGGACTATTGGTCGAGGGTACGATGGAGATCGATGCGTCTGCCATCGGTCACACTAGGCCCTCGATAGGGGAGTAGGGATGTCTCTGTTTTTCTGCGAATTTTCGTCACATGATGTGCTTCTTTTTTGGCATAAAATAAATCAGAGACAGAGGAACGTGTATGCAGGCAGGATGGTTTCAACCCGTTTTTGCTATAACCAACTGTCTAGGAACTGCTCTGTTCTTATTCCCTCTGGATAACATTTGTTAGAGATGAA
>CAZOIX010000835.1:0-2450 GCA_964579685.1 uncultured Mycobacterium sp. | reverse complement strand
GCACCGGCAGGGGCGGGCCAGTGAGCGCGGGAGGCGTGCGCCGCGCCCAGACCCAGCGGCGCGGGTTGATGGTGGCGCGTCGGCTCCGGCGTGCGAGCTGGCGGGCGCTGGTGCTGGTCGCCGCGGCGGTGACGGTGAGTTCCTGCGGGGGGTGGCGCGGCATCGCCAACGTGCCGATCCCCGGGGGGCCCGGCGACCGGCCGGGTTCTTCCACCGTGTACGTGCAGATGCCCGACACGCTGGGACTCACCGTCAACAGCAAGGTCCTGGTCGCCGACGTTTACGTCGGCCGGGTCCGTGAAATCGCGTTGAAGAACTGGATCGCCACCCTGACGGTCGACCTGAACAAGGGCGTAGCACTGCCGCGCAACGCCACCGCCAAGATCGGCCAAACCAGCCTGTTGGGCACCCAGCACCTGGAACTGGCGCCGCCGCAGCAGGATCCGTCGCCGCAGCCGCTGGCCAACGGCGACACCATCGAGCTGAAGAACTCGTCGGCGTTTCCTACCACCGAACAGACGCTGGCCAGCATCGCCCTGCTGCTGCGCGGCGGGGGAGTAGCGAACCTGGAGGCGATCACCAACGAGGTCTACAACGTCGTCGACGGGCGCGCCGAGCAGATCCGCGCGCTGCTGGACAAGCTGGACACCTTCACCGCCAAGCTGGAACAGCAGATCGGCGACATCACCCACGCCATCGACTCGGCCGACCGGCTGCTGGCCATCGCCGCCGAGCGCAACAACACCCTCAAGGAGGCGCTCACCGAGCTGCCGCCGCTGGTCGAGTATCTGAGCGACTCGCACGGCCGCGTCATCGAAGCAGTCGAGTCGCTGGGCCGCTTCAGTGAGGCGACGTTGCGGACGGTCGACGCGTCGTCGCCGGGCCTGCACCGAAATCTGGTGTCCCTGCAGCGACCACTGGCACAACTTGTCCGGGCCGCGCCCTACGTCGTGCCGGCGTTGAAGCTGGCGCTGACCGCACCCTTCGACATCGACGCCGTGCCCAAGACGTTCCGGGGCGACTACATCAACACCTCACTGAACGTCGATCTCACCCTCAGCGCCATCGACAACGGAATCCTCACCGGAACCGGCGTCTCGGGATCTCTGCGCGCGCTCGAGCAGGCCTGGGGCCGCGACCCGGCCACCATGATCCCCGACGTCCGGTTCACCCCGAACCCGAACAACGCCCCGGGCGGCCCGCTGGTGGAAAGAGGTCAGTGAGCAATGAGGACCCGATTCGTCCGCAACCAGCTGATCGCCTTCGCCGTGTTGACCGTGGTCACGATGGTGGTGCTGGGCGGGTACTACCTACAGCTGCCGTCCGCGGTCGGCATCGGGCAATACACCCTGACAGCGGAACTACCGGCATCCGGCGGTCTCTACCGCACGGCCAACGTCACCTACCGCGGCGCCACGATCGGCAAGGTGACCGCCGTGGAGCCGACGAAGACCGGCGTGCGGGCGACGTTGAGCATCGACGACCGCTACAAGATCCCCGTCGACGCCAGCGCCAACGTGCATTCGGTCTCCGCGGTAGGCGAGCAGTACCTGGATCTGGTATCCGACAACGACTCGGGCCGGTACCTCTCCCCGGGACAGACCATCACCACGGGCACGGTGCCCGAAGATATCGGTATGGCACTGGACGCCGTCGAGCGTGGACTGGCGGCGCTGCCCAAGGAAAAGATCGCCTCATTGCTGGATGAGACGTCACAGGCGGTGGGCGGGCTTGGCCCGGCATTGCACCGTCTTGTCGATTCCACCCAGTCGCTGGCCGGCGAATTCGAGGCCAACACCGCCGACATCAACGACGTCATCGCCAAATCGGTGCCGCTACTGAACAGCCAGGCCGCCTCCGGCGAGGAGATCAAACAGTGGATCCACAACCTCAACGTCGTAGCCACCCAAACGGCTCAACAGGATCCGCAACTGAGGAGCGTGCTATCCAACGCGGCCCCCACACTGAACGCCGCCAACGACATGGTGGGCGGCGTGCGGGAGTCACTGCCTCAGACGCTGGCCAACCTCGAGGTCGTGACCGGGCTGCTGCTGCGCTACCGCACCGGTGTCGAACAAGTGCTGGTGTTGCTGCCACAGGTCGGCTCGGTCGCTCAAACAACGACACTGGCGTTTCCCGGTGAGGCCCGCATCGACCTCGGGCTGGCGATCAACCAGCCGCCGCCGTGTCTGACCGGTTTCGTTCCCGCCTCACAGTGGCGATCGCCGGCCGACACCAGCGCGGCACCGCTACCGGCCGGAACGTACTGCAAGATTCCGCAAGACACCACCGCCAACGCGGTGCGCGGCGCCCGCAACATTCCGTGCGTCGATGTTCCCGGCAGACGGGCCGCCTCACCACAGGAATGTCGCAGCGGCGAGCCCTACGTACCGCTAGGCACCAACCCGTGGTACGGCGATCCCAACCAGATCCTCAACTGCCCGGCGCCC
>CAZOIX010000834.1:0-2454 GCA_964579685.1 uncultured Mycobacterium sp. | reverse complement strand
CGATGCGATCGCGGTGCTCGACGAGTCGCCGGAATTCGACCGCGCTGCACTGAACCGTTTTGTCGGCCATGCGATTCCGTTGGCCGCGCTGGCGCTGACCGTAATGGCGTTGGTGACGTGGACGCGCAGTGGCCACGACTGGTGGTGGGGTGTGGCGCTCGGCGTGGTCGGCCTGGGGCTGCTGGCGGGCAGCCTGGCGGCGACCAATCGCTATCAGAACGTCGACATGGCCGAGAGCCTGCTGCTCGGGGCGGCGCCGGCGCTGGCAGGCGCGGCCGCGCTTGCAGTTCCACTGCCGCAGGGCTACACCTCGCTCGGCGCGCCGCAGGCCGCGGGCGCGTCCGCGGTCGTGCTGTTGCTGACACTGGCCACGCGCGGCGGACCGCGCAAGAGAGCCGAACTGGCTTCGTTTCTGGCGATCACCTCGACCGCCGCGACCGCCGCGGCCGTCGCTTTCGGCTACGGATGGCAATACTGGGTGCCCGCCGGTGCGATCGCGTTCGGGCTGATCGTCGTCACCAATGCGGCCAAGCTGACGGTGGCGGTCGCACGGATCGCGCTGCCGCCGATCCCGGCGCCCGGCGAGACGGTGGGCAGCGAGGAGCTTCTCGACCCGGTCGCCACTCCTGTCGGCGATGAATCGCCGACCTGGCAGGCGATCGTCGAGTCGGTGCCGGATTCTGCGGTGCGGCTGCATGAACGCAGTCAGTTGGCGACCCGGTTGTTGATCGGCTTCGTGACCGCGGGTGCGCTGATTCTGGCGATCGGCGCGATCACCGTTGTGGTGCAAGGCCACTTCTTCATTCACAGCATGATCGTCGCGGGGCTGGTGACGTCGATCTGCGCATTCCGATCCCGGCTGTACGCCGAAAGGTGGTGCGCCTGGGCACTGTTGGCGGCGGTGGTCGTCATCCCGACAGGCTTGATGGCGAAGCTGTCGTTGTGGTCTCCGCAGAGCGCCTGGTTGGTGCTGAGCATCTACACCGCACTGGCCATCGTGGCGCTGATCGTCGTCGGAGCGACCGGCAACGTGCAGCGGGTCTCGCCGGTGACCAAGCGGATCCTGGAGTTGCTCGACGGTGCAGCGATCGCGGCGGTGATCCCGTTGTTGCTCTGGATCGCCAGCGTCTACGACCTATTGCGGAACCTACGCTTCTGATCGCCGAGGCGCGTCCTCACCCGCCGTCGTCGAATGTCGGGACGCGCCCGGCGGTGACACCATCGATGTCGTCGTAGGTCTCGAGTAGGCGCCGCAGCATGAGCGTGTACGCCTGCGGGTAACTGTGGAAGACCCCGTGCAGACTGGGCGGTGGCGTCGCCACTCCGTCGTCCGAGATCTGCCAACCCTGGCTGCGCAGCTGTTCAACCATCTCCAGCAACGCGATTCGCGTCGAATGCAGCTGGCCGCCACCGGTGGCCAATACTTCCTGCAGTGTCCGCAGCTTGTCGCGCAGGGCTTCCTGACCGACCAGGTGCTGTTCGCCGCGGGCGATCGCGGCGTCGGCGGCATCCCCTGACCAGCCCTCGCGCAGTGTGTTCACCGACTCGCGTTGCGCCGATATCAGAGTGTCGAGTCGTGCCGTCTGCGCAGCGACGTCAGCGGCCGCGGATACCAGGCGTTCCGGCTGTGAAGCCTCGACGGCTGAGATGGTTGTCGCCACAGCTCCATTATCAGGGGCCGGTAGCGGCGTTGGTTGCAGTTCTTTGGATGCGCGGATCAACGCTGCTAGGGGTCGTCGTCCTCGGGGATCAGGGTCCGGCGGTATCCAGGAGCATGTGCTTCACGCGACGGTCGAACGCAAGAAGCCACTCACTGGAGCGGTTTCAGTAGTGCTGAGCGCGCTGTGAAGACGTCGCCGGTTACCGATCCGGCTTGGACGTAGAAAGAGACGAAGACCCGACGACTGAATTTCCACTCACCATCGATTCGCGCGAGATCGTCGTAGTAGACGCCGAACTGATCGATATTGGCCTCTGTTCCGCTCTCCCCGAATTCGGTATCCATCGACCCCACTCCTCGCACCAACTCATGGATCGTCGTCGTTGCTTTCGCGCGATCCGTACCTGCGAAGGTGATTACCGAGGAATGGGGAGTCTGGATCAGAAGATCGTAAGTCGATGTCTGTCTGAGCGTTTCCATTAAGGCCGCCCGGCTCTCGAATCGCATTCCTAGGTTGCTCTCCCACACCGCATCCGGTGTGAACACCGCCTCACACTGGTCCCAGTCGGCGCGCGTCACCGCATCGGAATACCGCGCGATCACATCCTGGATCGCGAGCCGGTCCAACCACTCGCGCATCTCAATATCCAGTTGCATCGTCCCAGCGTAGACGCGCTAGGGGTCGTCGTCCTCGGGGATGAGGTATTGCTGTGGGTGGTGGTAGTTGTTGATCCGGGCCTGGCCGGTGTCCAGGTGTGGTGGTGGAAGCCATTGGGTGCGGCCGTCTTTGCGTT
>CAZOIX010000833.1:0-2461 GCA_964579685.1 uncultured Mycobacterium sp. | reverse complement strand
GGCCGACACCCTGACCGGACTGAACCGTGTTGTACGAGAACAGAAGATGCATTCCGGAGAACCACGCGGCGAACCCCACGAACATGAAGAGCCCGATCTTGACGGCGGTGACCGGGACACCGACCGCGCGGGCGCTTTCCGCGTCGCCGCCGACGGCGAAGATCCAGTTGCCGACCTTGGTCTTGAACAACACATAGGTGGCGATCAACGTGAACAGAAGCCACCAGAGCACGGTGATCCGCACGGGCACACCGAAGATCGTCAGCGACGATGCGAACACGGCACGGGCCGAATCCCAGCCCTCCATATCGTTGACGCTGGGTGTGGCGACGGCCCCGGCGACCCATTTGGTCACCGCGATGTTCGCGCCGGTCAACATCAACAGGGTCCCGAGCGTGATGAGGAAGCTCGGGATCTTCGTCTTCATCACCATGTACCCGTTGAAGAATCCCACCGCCAGCGACAGGATCAGCGCCAGCCCCGCACCGGCCCACAGGTTCAGATGAAAGTTCCAGGCCAGCATCGACGCCGCGAGCGAACCCGTCGTGACCGCCACCCCCGCGGACAGATCGAACTCGCCACCGATCATCAGCAAGGCGACCGCGCAGGCCATGATCCCGATGGTGGAACTGCCGTAGAGCACCGTCGCCAGCGACTCGGCCGACCGGAAGGGCGGCGCCATGACAAAGAAGAACGCGAAGATCACGACGGCGCCGATCAGGGCGCCCATCTCGGGGCGAATCAGCAGTCGCTGTACCCGGTTTCGTTCCTTGACACGTTCGTCGCGGACCACCTTGCGTTCCCCGAGGCCGACGTCGGTACTGGTACTCATCAGCGCGTTCCGCCCTTCGCGTATTCGGCAACGGCGTCGATGTTCGACTTGTCGATGAAGGCCGGTCCGGTCAAGGTCTCCTTGCCGCCGCCGATCACGTTGCCGTTGTTCAGATACAGCCACAACGAGTCGATCGACAGGTAGCCCTGCAGGAACGGCTGCTGGTCGACGGCCCATTGCACGCTGCCGTCCTTGATCGCGTCGACGAGCGCGGCGTTGGTGTCGAAGGTGCCGATCCTCGCCTCGCTGCCGGCGTTCTTCGCCGATTGCACCGCGGTCAGCGCGAACGGTGCGCCCAGGGTCACCACGTAGTCGATGCTCGGGTCCTGCTGCAGCTTCGCGGTGATCGTCGATTCGACCGACGGCATGTCCTTGCCGTTGACGTTCAGGTTCTCGGTGGCAGGGAAGGCGCTCTTGACACCGGCGCAGCGCGATTCGAGCCCGACGTGGCCCTGTTCCTGGATGACGCACAGCGCCTTCTTGGCGCCGTCCTGCTTGAGCCGGTCCCCCGCGGCCTGGCCTGCGATGAACTCGTCCTGGCCGAAGAACTCCTTCACGCCCATCTCCTGCCAGGCATCGCCACCGGCGTTGAATGCGACGACGGGGATACCCTTGGCCTCAGCCGCCGCGACGGCGGCGCGCAACGCGTCGGGCTTGGCCAGCGTCAGCGCGATGCCCTGCACACCGCTGTCGATCGCGGTCTGTACGAGGTTGGCCTGGTTGGGGGCCTCGGGGTCGTTCGAATAGCGCAGCTCGATGTTGTCCTTGCGCGCCGCGGTCTCCGCACCCTTGCGGATCAGGTCCCAAAACGAGTCACCCGGCACCTCGTGGGTGATCATCGCGATCGTCGCGCGCGGTGTGTCGACGGTGCCGCCGCCCATTCCGCCGCCACTCTCACGCGGCTTTCCGCCGGTGGATGAGCACGACGCAATTCCCAGTACGAGCACGATCACCCCGGTGACCGCCGCGAGCCGACTGAATCTCATCTCTCCTCCGCCCGAGTGCGACGCAGCACTCCTCACGGTCGATGTAATACGGCTCACAGCCGAAAGTCAATAGTTTGTCCTGACATTAGGACTGCATATCAAATGCTAGAGTGCCCGTCGTGGTGCCAGAGCGAAGGAGGCCGACGCCGACATGACGGACTTTGAACTTGCGGTCTGCTCGGAGATGGTCTTCACCGAGCTACCGATCGTCGACCGCGTGCGCCGCATCCACGAGATGGGCTTCGCGGTCGAGATCTGGAGCTGGCACGACAAGAATCTGGAAGCGCTCGCGGCCACCGGGGCGCGGTTCACGTCGATGACGGGATACCTCCGCGGCGACCTCATCGATCCGGTGACCGCCGACGAGGTCGTTCGCACCGCAGAGCTGTCTCTCAAAGCCGCCGAGATACTGGGGGTTTCGCGGCTCAACCTGCACACCGCCGAGCTCGTCGACGGTAAGGCCGCGCGGCCGTGGCACCGGGCCACGGGCCAGATGTGGCTGACCGCACTGCGCACCCTGGAGCGTATCGGCGACCTCGGCGCAGACGCGGACGTGCAGTTCTGCGTGGAGAACCTCAACACGATCGTCGACCATCCCGGCGTCCCGCTGGCCCGCGCGAAGGACACCCTGGCGCTGGTGGAA
>CAZOIX010000832.1:0-2471 GCA_964579685.1 uncultured Mycobacterium sp. | reverse complement strand
GTCTTGATCGGATCGAGCATCTGGAACCCGGTGCGTGCCAGCCAGCCGGGGATGTCCATGCGGCTGAATACGTGATCGGCCATGAAGTCGGCCGCCGCGGGCGCGATGCTCGCGGGCATGTTCATCGGCAGCCCGGCGAGCGTATCGACGGGTGCGCCGAACGCGATGATGCTGGCCAGATCCTTTGCCCTGCGATAGGCGGCGGCCTGGTAGGCGAACATGCCGCCTTGCGAATAACCCGCGAGGTGGACGTCGCGGCCGGTCACCTCTTTCACGGTGTCGATGGCTTCGCTCAGCGCGACGACATGGTCGGCGAGGTTGCGGTTCATCCCGCCCTCGACCTTGTCCGGGGAACCGAAGTCGATGACCCAGGGATCGAGTCCCGCCTTGTGCAGGATGCCGACCGCACCCTCGTCGCGGGTGACGTCCCACATGTCGGCCGACATCATCATCGGGTGCACCATCAGCACGGGTGCGCCGGGCTTTTTGGCTTCCGGCCTGGCATCGGGCGGGAAGTACCGCCGCAGCCGGTACATGGGCACGCTCTGGATGAGCTGGAACGGAGACGGCACGGCGCCGGTCTCCAGGCCGCCGTACCGCAGGACTTCCAGCCCGTTCTGCGCGGTGGCCACCAGCCGCCCCACTGGCCTGGTCAATGCCGATAGATCCACCAACGCACGCTCCCCTAGCTGCCGATCCCCCGATCGCCATCATGATCATGGCATAGCGCCCACCTATCATCGTGCGCTGATGGCGAACCTGGTGAATGTGGAGCGCGCGAGCGTGGGGTACGGCACCCGCACGCTGCTCGACGCCGTCAGCCTCGGGATCGACGAGGGCGACGCGATCGGCGTCGTGGGGCGCAATGGCGACGGTAAGACCACCCTGTTGCAGGTGCTGACGGGTACTCGTGCGCCCGATTCCGGCCGGGTCACCCACACGTCGGGGCTGTCGGTGGGCTACCTCCGGCAGAGCGACGAGTTCGGCGGCACGACCGTCAGGGATGTGATCGTCGGTGGCCGACCCGACCATGTGTGGGCGGCAGAACCCGCTACCCGCGACATCGTGTCGCATCTGCTCTCCGGCGTCGACCTCGACAGCGAGGTCGGTCGGCTGTCCGGCGGTGAGCGGCGCCGGGTGGCGCTGGCCACAGAGTTGATCGCCGGTCACGACGTGCTCGTGCTGGACGAGCCCACGAATCATCTGGACGTCGAGGTGATCGGTTGGCTGGCCACCCACCTGAACGCCAGGGCCGCCAAGGCGTTGGTGGTGGTGAGTCACGACCGGTGGTTCCTCGACGCGGTCTGCACCACAACGTGGGAGGTGCACGACGGCGCCGTCGACGCGTATGACGGCGGATATGCGGCCTACGTCCTGGCGCGCGCCGAGCGGATGCGAATCGCCGCAGGCGCCGAGGCCCGCAGGCAGAACCTGATGCGCAAAGAGCTGGCCTGGCTTCGGCGCGGACCGCCCGCGCGGACGTCGAAGCCCAAGTTCCGCATCCAGGCCGCCAACGACCTGATCGCCAACGAACCGCCACCGCGCGATTCGCTGGGGCTGCAGACCTTTGCGACCACGCGACTGGGCAAGGACGTGTTCGATCTGCACCGCGTACGGCTGGAGGTCGGTCCACACGTCGTGCTCGATCGCATCGACTGGTCCATCGGGCCCGGTGCGCGCATCGGCCTCGTCGGCGTGAACGGCACCGGTAAGACATCGGTGCTGCGACTGCTCGCGGGCGAACTGCAACCCGCTTCAGGCACCGTCAAACGGGGCAAGACGCTGCGGATCGGCTACCTCAGCCAGGCGCTCACCGAGCTCGACGGTACGCAACGCGTGCTCGACGCCGTCGAAAGCCGCCGCCGCATCACGGAATTGGCCGGCGGGCGAGAGATCTCCGCCGACACGCTGTTGAAGGATTTCGGCTTCACCGGGGACAAACTGACCGCACGCCTGGCCGAGTTGTCCGGTGGAGAACGTCGGCGGCTGCAGTTCCTGCGGCTGCTTCTGGACGAACCCAACGTGCTCCTGCTAGACGAGCCGACCAACGATCTGGACATCGACACCCTGACGGTCATCGAGGACTATCTCGACGGTTGGCCCGGCACGCTGATCGTCGTGACGCACGACAGGTATTTCCTCGAGCGGGTCTCCGACGTCACGTATGCCCTCACCGGCGGCGGGCGCTGCGATCTGCTGCCCGGCGGCATCGAGCAGTACCTGGCCGACCGGGCGGCCACGTCTTCCCCGGAATCCGCCCGCGCCGATGCGCCGCGCGGCGAATCGGCATCGGCGCGCGAACGCCGGGCGGGCAAGGAGATGGCGCGCATCGAAGGCCAGTTGGAGAAACTCCAGGGCAAGATCGACGCGTTGCACGAATCGATGGCCGAGGCGGCCGCCGATCATGTGCGGGCCGGCGAACTCAACGCCGAGTTGCAGGACATGCTGGCGCGCAAGGAATCTCTGGAAGA
>CAZOIX010000831.1:0-2478 GCA_964579685.1 uncultured Mycobacterium sp. | reverse complement strand
ACCTGACGGTCAACATCGACACCGTCGTCTACTTCCAGGTGACCAACCCGCAGGCCGCGGTGTACCAGATCAGCAACTACATCGTCGGCGTCGAGCAGCTGACCACCACCACGCTGCGCAACGTGGTGGGCGGCATGACGCTGGAGCAGACGCTGACCTCGCGCGACTCGATCAACGGCCAGCTGCGCGGCGTGCTCGACGAGGCCACCGGAAGGTGGGGGCTCCGGGTGGCGCGCGTGGAACTGCGCAGCATCGACCCACCGCCGTCGATCCAGGATTCGATGGAAAAGCAGATGCGCGCCGACCGCGAGAAGCGCGCCATGATCCTGACGGCCGAGGGCAACCGGGAGGCGTCGATCAAGCAGGCCGAGGGGCAGAAGCAGTCGCAGATCCTCGCGGCCGAGGGCGCCAAGCAGGCCGCGATCCTGGCCGCCGAGGCCGATCGCCAGTCCCGCATGCTGCGTGCCCAGGGCGAACGCGCCGCTTCCTACCTGCAGGCGCAAGGCCAGGCCAAAGCCATCGAGAAGACGTTCGCCGCGATCAAGGCGGGCCGGCCAACACCCGAGATGCTGGCCTACCAGTATCTGCAGACCTTGCCGCAGATGGCCAAGGGTGAAGCCAACAAGGTGTGGCTCGTCCCCAGTGACTTCGGCGCAGCCTTACAGGGCTTCACCAAGATGCTCGGAGCGCCCGGCGACGACGGCGTGTTCCGTTACCAGCCGTCCCCGGTGGAGGACGACCTGCCCAAACCGGAGGACGACTCGGCCGAAGTGGCCGAGTGGTTCAACACCCAGACCGACCCGGAGATCGCGCAGGCGGTCGCCCAAGCGGTGGCCGAAGCGCGCACTCCTGTGGCCGGCGCTCCCATCTCGGGCGCAGCCATCGACGCGCCGCGGCAGTATCAGCAGCAGCAGCCGCCCGCGTACTCCCCGCCGCCTGCTCCGCCGGCTCGCGGCGACGGGGGAGCTCACACGAGGTAAGTCAGGTCGCGGCCGGCTCGGCGCGGTGCTGTGAATCGGTCTGGCGTTCGGCGTGATGGCGGCGGTGCGCACGGACCTCATAGATCAGTCCGGCGACGCCGACGCTCGCCGTGCAGAAGGAGATCAGGACCAGCAGCGGGCTGACGTTGCCGGTGAGCGCGTCACCGAGGATCACCACGGCGGCGGTGCCGGGCAGCAGCCCGACGAGCGTGGCCAACGCGTAGGGCAGTACACGCACCGCCGACGCACCTGCGGCGTAGTTCAGCACCGAGAACGGCACGGCGGGAATCAGCCGCATCGATACGATCGTGGGCCAGCCGCGTGCCCGCAGCCGGGCGTCCAACGAGTCGATCCGGGGATGAGGCACCAGTTTGTTGAGCTGCCAACCGGCGGCGCGCACCAGAAGCAGCGCGATCACGGCGCTGACGGTGGCCGCCGCGACTGCGAGCGGAATACCGAGGACCGGTCCGAACAGCAGGCCCGCGGCCAGGGTGAACGCGGTACGCGGGAACGGGAAGACGGTGACCACGATGTGGGTGCCGAGGAACGCCACGGGGAACCATGGACCGGCGGACGTTGCCCAGTCACGCAGCTGAACGGCGGTCGGCAGGGGCACCAGCAGCGCGATTGCGACGAGAATCACAATTGCGGTCAGGATCGCGAACACCCGTCGACGCGGGACCGCAGATGCCGTCGCGACCACCGAGCCACGCACGGTACGCAAGGTGTTGACGACGGCATTCACGCTTACCAACCCTACGTGGCGCGGCCCGGCGGCACCGGCCGTCGCGGGCGCGAGTCGGATGCCCGGCGGTCAACACCGTGACCGGGATCATTTAGCCTGGTGAACGGTCGTGTTAGACACAGAGGTCACACACTGCGACAACAGGAGAAGCCGGTGTCGGTAGATACGTCCGTGGGATCGGAGTCGGATCGCGAACAGTGGCGTGCCGCTGTCGCCGGCGTGCTGGCCAAAAGCAGCCGCAAGGACCCCGCCGACCTCGGTGAGGCGCCTGAGCAACTCCTGGATTCGCCGACGTATGAAGGCTTTCCGATCCGGCCGCTGTACACCATCCTCGACTCCCAGCCCGAGGCACCGCTGCCCGGCCGGTGGCCCTTCATCCGCGGCTCCGATGGGCTGCGCGACGTCAAGTCCGGGTGGAAGGTCGCCGAGGCGTTTCCCGCGCCCGGCCAGGTTTCGGTTTCCGACGGGAACGGCGCGGTGCTATCCGCGCTGACCGAGGGCACCAATGCGCTGATCCTTCGGGTCGGGGCCGACGGCGTGCGTGCAGACGAGCTCGACCGGCTTCTCGAGGGCGTGTTTCTCGAACTGGTTCCGGTGGTGCTCGATGCGGGCGCCGACTTCACCGCCGCCGCCGATGCGGTGCTGGCGTTCGAGACCGACCTGGATGAGGAGCGGCGGGCGCGGCTTTCGATCGACCTCGGCGCCGATCCGCTCACCGCAAGTCTCGACGGCCGCCCCGCGCCGGCTACCGGC
>CAZOIX010000830.1:0-2480 GCA_964579685.1 uncultured Mycobacterium sp. | reverse complement strand
GCGACGGCCTATGTGTCGGGTGCCGCGACGGGCATTTTCGTCTCACCGCAACAGGCCGCCGTCGCCGACATCGTCGGGAATCACGCGCGCGGCGGGACGCCGGTGGCCGTGTTCCAGATGATGGTCGACGTCGGATCGATCGGCGGGTCGCTGGTGGTCGGCGTGATCGCCCAGCACGCATCGTTCGGCTGGGCCTTCGCCGTCAGCGGCGGCGTCCTCTTGGTCGCGGCGATCGGCTGGGTCTTCGCGCCGGAGACCCGTGGCGTTCCACCGGCTGGGCATACACCGGCGCGTCCGCTCGGTCCCGAAGCCGGCGGTGAAGTGCCCTGACCTGCGATTTTGAAGGCTTACCGCAGGTGGTGTAACTTCGATGGGCACGACACGGGGCTATGGCGCAGTTGGTAGCGCACCACACTGGCAGTGTGGGGGTCAGGGGTTCGAATCCCCTTAGCTCCACTTAGATCGCGACAGCGCGGGTGAATCTGCGAGCCACCCGCATTC
The DNA here is from genome assembly GCA_964579685.1 of uncultured Mycobacterium sp. Lineage (GTDB taxonomy): Bacteria > Actinomycetota > Actinomycetes > Mycobacteriales > Mycobacteriaceae > Mycobacterium. The sequence goes on along the minus strand of CAZOIX010000830.1, from coordinate 1,979 downwards.
AGTACCCACCGCTTCCTTCTTGCGCAGATGTCGGCATGAGTCAGCCGGCCGTGCCGATCCTGTACTCTCGTGAGTAAGTAGGTAATTACTTATCGGGAGTGTGATGGCTGAGTCGTCGCGGGATCGCATCCTCGCCGAGGCGCTGCGCTTGTTCGGCGAGCAGGGGTATTCAGGTACGTCGATCGCCCAGATCGAGCAGGCCGCGGGCTTGTCGCCGGGTTCGGGCGCGCTCTACCGCCACTTCAAGTCCAAAGACGAGCTTCTTGTGAAGGCCGTAGAGGCCCGGGTGCTGGACCGCGGCCAGTGGGCACAGTTCCTTTCACCCGATTTCTCGGTGCTCGCGATGCTGGATCTCATCGCACCCGATGCCGACCTCATCGAGCGGCTGATGGTGTTGTGCAGGATCGGCTTGCAGCGGCTCGACCATGACCGCGATGTGACCCGAATCCTGTTGCGCGACAACTCAGCACCGCGGGAGGCACTGGAGGTCATGCGGCGCGACGAGCATCTGGTGGTGCTGTCCGTACTGTCGAAAGGGCTAGCCGAGCTCGCCGGCCCGGACTACCGGGGCGACGACGACTGGGAGGCTCTGGCAGTCGTCCTGCAAAGCGCCGTGGCGCACTACTGGTTGATAAGAGACCTCTTCGGAGGCGAACACCCGTCCACCATCGATACCGACCGATACTTGCGGTCGATCGCCGAGATGGTCGCTGCGCGCCTGAAAGAACCTGCCTCAGAGGTAGTTTGATCGTAGGGGAGCGCGAGCGGCGGGAATCTGACTTCGCGTTAGTTGTCGACGCGGTCTTCCTTGGGGAAGTCGAGACTCCAGCCGCGGTAGGTGTAGTTGTCGTCTCCCACGCTAGGGCTGTCCAGGATTTGGATATTGCTACCGTCGCCGTATCCCGGTGAAAGACCCTGGACGCCACCGGATATATAGGTCCCGTCACCGCGGGCGATGTCGATATGGGGACCGACGAATCCTCTGCTGAAGACCAATGCCCCACGCGGAGGGTGCATGTCGGTGTGGATCTCTCCTCGTTCGAGGAGTGTTTGGTACATGGTCTCGGATGCGCCGTCCCAACCGTACTCAGCCTGCGATACGCCGAATGCGAAGGCCACCAGCGCTTCACATCCGTAAATGCCGAATTGGTCTGTCCCGAGGATGCTTTCGGCCTTGGCGATGGCGGCGTCGGCTCCAGGGATCGCGCGCCTCGGCTCAGCTGGTGCACTCGCTGCGAACAGGACTGTCGCGAATAGCCAAGTGGCTGCAATAAACAGACATTTCCGGATGGTCAACTCGTGTGGCTCCGATTCTGGGCTGGCATGGACGCTTCTGGGTGGCGGGGTGAGGTGATCGCTGCCGTCGTGCACCGGCTGTCTCCGCCTTCAAGCAGATTAGATGCTTTCTCCAGCCGTTGCTCAGTAGCCATCGTCGGTCGGCAACCTGATGGTCTGGCCACTTGATCAGGCGAGCACCGGTCTGGTGCTACCACCGTCGACTGAGTCTAGAGATAGCCAATGATGCATGATTTGCCGAGACTGTCATTCGGTGGCGATTCAGCGAGGAGCTGAGCGCCCTGACGAGCCGCTCTCGTTCGGTGTATCCAGCGACGTTGTCAGATTCGTCACACAGTGTTGTCGTAGGGGTCAATCTTGTAGATCCTCTTCTCTAATCCATGGATTCTGCGCCGGCAAGGGAGCCAGGTGCATGGGTTCTTGGTGAGGACTGGCATTGCTGTAACTGCACAAGCAAGTCAAGTTGCCCATATGGTGAAGACAGTTCTCGTGGGCGGCGTCGGGTGTCGTCTTGGGTCCACTGCGTCATGATCGCGGGGCCCAGTTGGGTGGTGGACTCGCCAATCGCAACGAATGCGTTGGCGAAATCACCGCGACGGCTACGGCGTATCGGAGAACCAGCATGTCCAAAAACCCGATGGGCAGCGTCGGATTGGGTGGCGTCAGCGACGACGGATGGGGGC
>CAZOIX010000829.1:0-2480 GCA_964579685.1 uncultured Mycobacterium sp. | reverse complement strand
GGCGGCGCGGTCGCGGTTGAATCCGGGCGCGGGGGTGATGGTCAGCGCCCTGTGGGTGACCTCGACGAGCCAGTTGGTGTTGGTGATTCATCATCTGGCGGTGGATGGGGTGTCGTGGCGGATCCTGGTGGAGGACCTCAATATCGCCTGGGCCCTGCATCACAGTGGGCAGCCGGTGGAATTGCCCACCGGCGGAACCTCGTTTCAGCGGTGGGCGTCGGTGCTCGAGGAGCACGCTCACAGCGCGGGCGTGGTGGAGGACGCCGAGGTGTGGCGCCAGATCACGGCGGTTGCGTCGGTTCTTCCCGCGGTGGCACCTGAGTCCGACACCTACGTCACTGCGGGGCGGTTGTCGGTGTCGTTGGACATCGAGACCACCCGGCAGCTGTTGGGGGAGGTGCCCGCGGCGTTTCATGCTGGGGTGCAGGACATTTTGTTGATCGCGTTCGGGTTGGCGCTCGCCGAGGTGTTGGGCACCGGGAATGCCCCGATCGGTGTGGATGTGGAAGGCCATGGCCGCCACGAGGAACTGGGCCCCGATATCGATCTGTCGCGCACGGTGGGCTGGTTCACCACCAAGTACCCGGTCGCGCTGGCCGGCGGGGGAGTGCCGTGGCAGCAGATCGTGGCTGGTGATGCCGCGCTGGGCCCGATCGTCAAGGCCGCCAAGGAGCAACTGCGCGCGCTGCCCGACGGTTTGACCTACGGCCTGTTGCGCTATCTGAACGCTGAGGTGGATCTGGGTGGCGCGGACCCGGTGATCGGGTTCAATTATCTGGGCCGGTTGGGTGCAGGTGCAGGGGATCTGGGCGAGGAGTTGTGGCGGATCAGCCCCGACAGCCTGGCGACTGCAGAGACCGCCGCGGCGGTGGCGATGCCGTTGGCGCACACCGTGGAACTCAACGCCGGGACCGCGGATACCGATGCGGGTCCGCAGTTGCAGGCCAACTGGATGTGGGCGCCCTCGGCCCTGGACGCCGAGAAGGCTGAGCGGTTGAGCCGGTTGTGGTTTGAGGCGTTGGCCGGAATCTGCGCGCATGTGCGTCAGGGTGGTGGCGGGCTGACCCCGTCTGATCTGGTGCCGGCGCGGTTGAGTCAGCAGCAGATCGATGAACTGGCTCAGCAGCATCGGTTCGCCGATGTGTTGCCGCTGACCCCCCTACAGCAAGGGCTGCTATTCCACTCGAGATTTGCAGAGGGGTCCGAGGACGAGCTGTACGCGGTCCAGTTGAGTATTTCTGTGACCGGCGCTCTTGATCCCGACCGTCTGCGCGAAGCGGTGTACACGATGGTCGGGCGCCACCCCAACTTGGCGGCACGCTTCACCGAACAGTACGGCGAGCCGATACAGATCATCTCCGCCGATCCCATGATCGCGTGGCGGTATATCGACATCTCCGGTGACGACCTGACTCCTGATCAGGAGATTGCACGGTTGTGCGCCGCCGAACGCGCAGCCGTCTGCGAACTCGCTGAGCGACCGGCCTTCCGGTCGGCGTTGATCTGCACCGCCGACGACCGGCACCGGCTTGTGCTGACCATTCATCACATCGTCGTCGACGGCTGGTCGCTGCCGATCCTGTTGCAAGAGATCTTCGCCACCTACTTCGGGCAGCGGCTACCCGCTGTGACGCCATACCGCAACTTCGTGAAATGGCTCGCCGATCAGGACCATGATGCCGCTAAAGCCAGGTGGCGCAATCTATTTGACGGATTCGATACGCCCACGCTGGTTGGTTCGCCAGCTCAACCGGGACCACGAAGTGCCGAATCATATCGTCTTTCCGCGGAGGCCACGCGGGGGCTCAACGACCTGGCGCGCTCCCTGCACACCACTGTCAACACGGTGCTGCAGGCCACGTGGGCCCAGTTGTTGATATGGCTGACCGGCCACCAGGATGTCGCGTTCGGCACCGCGGTGTCGGGCCGACCGGCCGAACTGGCCGGCGCCGATTCCATCGTTGGCTTGCTGATCAACACCGTGCCGGTACGGGCGTGCGTCACCGCTGATACCACCGTCGCTGACCTGATCGAGCAATTGCAGCGCCACCACAACGACACGCTCGAGCATGAACACCTCGCACTCAACGAAATCCACCACGTCGCTGGTCACGATCAGCTGTTCGACACCCTCTTCGTGTTCGAGAACTACCCGATCGACACCGACACGTTGTTCAGCAGAAGCGAGCTGGCTTTTGCCGAGGCCGTCGCTCACGAATCGACGCACTACCCACTTTCGGTGGCCGTCACGCCAGGCCACGAATTGGGCATAGGCGTCGAATTCGACAGCGAAGTGTTCGACGCGGCCAGCATCGAGACGCTGATCGTATGCTTTGAGCGCCTGCTGATTTCGATGGCCGCTGATCCGTCGGCGCGGGTGTCGACGCTTGACGCGCTCGATGCCGGCGAGCACGGACGGCTCGACCGGTGGGGCAACCGAGCGGTGCTGACGTCGTCGGCTCCCGAAGCGATGTCGGTCC
>CAZOIX010000828.1:0-2481 GCA_964579685.1 uncultured Mycobacterium sp. | reverse complement strand
TGGACGACGGCGGCTACATCTTCGTCGAGGACCGGCTCAAGGACATGATCATCTCCGGTGGCGAGAACATCTACTCGATCGAGGTGGAGCGGGTACTCGCCGAGCATCCCGCGGTCGTCGACGTGGCGATCATCGGTATTCCCGACGACAAGTGGGGCGAGGTCGTCAAGGCCATCGTCCAGCTCGAGGGTGAGGCCACCGAAGCCGAGCTGATCGCCTTTGCCCGAGAGCGGTTGGCCGCCTACAAATGCCCGAAGTCCGTCGACGTCCACGAAGAGTTGCCGCGCAACCCGACCGGGAAGATCCTCAAAAAGGATCTGCGCAAGCAGTACTGGGAAGGTCGCGACCGCTCGACGGTCTAAGGGCCGGCAATCGGAATCGCAACCTCGTTGCGTCGCCTGAACGGCAACGTCCACGGCGGATCGTAAAACCACGCCACCGAATCGCCGGCAGGTTCGATGTCGTTGTCCAGCAGGGCCTTCCGCAGTTGGTCGGCGCGCTCGGCCACCGCTTGCGGGCTGCGGTCCCCACTGAACCGGAGCACCGCGACCGTCTGGCCGGGAACCGGGACAAGCCGGACCTTCTCGTCGTCGGGCTCGGGCAGAGTGTCCATCGTCCATTTCGACGGCATGAAGAAGCGAATCACCCACTGGTCGTTGGCCGTCCGGGATTGGGCGACGGGTGCCGTCATCGCGATTCGGTCGCCGGCCTGCTGGCCGACCGGTGCGGTCATCGAGATCGTCTCGTCGCGATGGTTGGCGCCGAAGATGTAGCTCGCGAGGCGGCGGAAGCCGATATTGCGGGCGCGGTCCTCGTCGCCGTCGACGGTGGTCTCGGCCGCGATGCGCGGACCGTATCGGCGTATTTCGACCTCGTCGGTCAACGGCTGACCCAGATAGTGCGGCTCCTCGGTGCCGATCCGCACGCCCACGATCGACAGCAGCGACTCGGCGATCTGGCCGGGAATGTTGATCAGTCTCATCGGCGTCGGTTCAGAATCCAGATGTGGGTGGACAGCATCGTCGCGAACGACGTCCACACGGCGTAGGCCGCCATCGGCGCGGCCTTGGCGCCGCGCACAGCCACCGAGCGCCTGGTCAAGTCGGCGCTGCTGATGGCCAGTACCCCCGCCGCGACCGCCGATGTGCCGAGCCGTCGGCGGTTGAAGAACAGCCACGACCAACTGCCGTTGAGGATCAGATTGAGCACGAGCGCGACGATGTAGGTGCGCCGCTCGTCGCGTTGCCCGCGCTGTTCCAGGTCGTCGATCGTCGCTGCCGACACCGCCGCGATGTCGGCGTACAACACCGGCCACACGATGGGGAACGCTTGCCGGGGTGGCTGATAGGGCGGCTTCTTCAAATTCTCGTACCACGCCGACTGCGCGGGGCGGCTGGCCAATCCGCCGATGACGGCCGCCGCCGTGGTTGCCGATGCCGTTGCGACGAGAGTTCCTGCCTTCAACGTCCGCTCCTTCCGGATATCGTTAAGTTTCTTAACTATATCCCGGTGGCGCGGGTCTAAACATGGGCCGAAAGTGACCGAACGGTGACGACCAAGGTCACCAGCCCATCGAGCCGGGCACCCCTTTGAAGGGGCCGGCGACCCCACTGGTGATCCACCCGCCGTAGAAGCCGCCGGGCTGCGGGACGACCTCTTCGCCGTTGACGGTGCACCGGTCCACCAGGGCCGGCATGATCGCGACGGCGCCTGCGATCGCGGCGAATCCCGGGGTCGGCGTCAGGTACGTCCATGCTGCTCTGGGTGCGGTCCTGTGCGGGCCGACGAGATCGAAGTAGCTCGCTTCGCCCTTCCACTCGCACCACGACGAGCCGGTCGTCGGTCGCAGGCTGCCGTCGATGAAACACCCGGCAGGCAGGTAGTACGTCGGTGGGTGGCTGGTCTCGAGCACACGCCACGCCGTCGTCGTCGAGGCGATCGTCGTGCCACCGAGGTCGACGGTGATCGCGCCCGCGAATTCTTCGAGTCGCGGCGGTCGCGGGTAATCCCATACCGACTCCTGGCCGGGGCGCGGTCGGTCGGGGATGGGCATGGCACCACTGTAGGGCCCCCGTCGGGTGCAGGATGGGACCGTGCCCCCGCCGCTCGACGACCTGTTGGACCGGCTCCACGTCGTCGCACTGCCCATGCGAGTTAGGTTCCGCGGCATCACCGTTCGGGAGGTCGCGCTCATCGACGGGCCCGCAGGCTGGGGTGAGTTCGGTGCATTCACCGAATACGAGCCGCCCGAGGCGGCCCATTGGCTGGCATCGGCCGTCGAGGCCGCCTACGCCGCGCCGCCGCAGATCCGGCGCGACCGCGTGCCCATCAACGCCACCGTGCCCGCCGTCGCCGCCGACCAGGTGCCCGAGCTGCTTGACCGGTTCCCCGGCGCGCGCACGGCGAAGGTCAAAGTGGCCGAGCCGGGCCAGTCGGTGGCCGACGACGTGGCCCGCGTCAACGCCGTTCGCGCACTGGTGT
>CAZOIX010000827.1:0-2487 GCA_964579685.1 uncultured Mycobacterium sp. | reverse complement strand
GCGCAGGACATGCTGGACCTGTTCGACGGCGACACCGAGCGGCTTGCCCAGCTGGAAGCGCGGATCGCCGAGTTCCTCGGCTTCACAGAGATTTTCACCAGCGTCGGACAGGTGTACCCGCGGTCGCTGGACCACGATGTCGTCTCCGCCCTGGTGCAGGTCGGCGCGGGACCGTCGTCGCTGGCGCACACCATCAGGCTGATGGCGGGCCACGAATTGGTGACCGAGGGGTTCGCGCCCGGCCAGGTCGGCTCATCGGCGATGCCGCACAAGATGAACACACGCTCGTGCGAGCGTGTCAACGGTCTGCAGGTGGTACTGCGCGGTTACGCGTCGATGGCGGCCGAACTTGCCGGCGCTCAGTGGAACGAGGGCGACGTGTTCTGCTCGGTGGTGCGGCGGGTGGCGTTGCCCGACGCGTTCTTCGCGATCGATGGACAAACGGAGACGTTCCTGACGGTGCTCGACGAGTTCGGCGCCTATCCGGCGGTGATCCAACGCGAGCTGGACCGCTACCTGCCGTTCCTGGCGACGACCCGGATCTTGATCGCCGCCGTGCGCGCGGGTGTCGGCCGCGAGACCGCCCACGAGGTGATCAAGGAGCACGCCGTCGCGGTCGCGTTGGCCATGCGGGAGAAGGGCCAGGAGCCCGACCTGCTGGACCGGCTGGCCGCCGATGCGCGGTTGCCCCTGGACCGCGTGGCGCTCGACGCAGCACTGGCGGACAAGCGGGCGTTCACGGGTGCCGCGGGTGACCAGGTGGACCGCGTCGTCGACGCGGTCGACGACTTGGTGGGCCGCTATCCGGAAGCGGCCAAGTACACGTCGGGCGCGATCCTGTGACGTCGTTGGTGGGTGCACTGGCCGAGATCGACTTCACCGATCTGGACAACTTCGCCGACGGCTTTCCGCACGCACTCTTTGCGCTCCACCGCCGCGAGGCGCCTGTCTACTGGCATGAGCCGACCGTCAACACCCCCGATGGTGAGGGCTTCTGGTCCGTCGCGACACACGCGGAAACCCTTGAGGTGTTTCGTGATCCGGCGACATACTCGTCGGTGACGGGCGGCTCGCGGCCATTCGGGGGCACATTGCTCCAGGATCTGGCGGTGGCCGGGCAGGTCCTCAACATGATGGACGATCCGCGGCATTCGCACATCCGCCGGCTCGTCAGTTCGGGTCTGACTCCGCGGATGATCGCCCGCGTCGAGAACGACCTGCGGTCGCGCACCCGCCGGCTGCTCGATGCGATTGAGCCGTGCAGTGCCTTTGATTTCCTGGTCGACGTGGCCGCCGAGCTGCCGATGCAGATGATCTGCATTCTGTTGGGAGTTCCTGAGGCCGAACGGCATTGGTTGTTCGAGGCGATCGAGCCGCAGTTCGACTTCGGCGGATCCCGGAAGGCGGCTGTGGGGCAGTTGACGGCCGAGGAGGCCGGCTCCCGGATGTACACCTACGGCCAGGAGCTGATCGCATCGAAGCGTGCCCGCCCCACCGACGACATGCTCTCGGTGGTCGCCAACGCGACGGTGGAGGACGAAAGCCTCTCAGAGCTCGAGCTCTATCTGTTCTTCAGTCTGTTGTTCAGCGCCGGCGCGGAGACGACCCGCAACGCGGTCGCAGGTGGGCTGTTGGCGTTGATCGACCATCCAGACCAATTCCACCTGCTGCGCTCGGACCTGGAACTCCTGCCGACCGCCGTCGAGGAGATGGTGCGATGGACGTCGCCCTCGCCGTCGAAGCGGCGGACCGCGACGCGTGACGTCGAGCTCGCGGGCTGCGAAATCGCTGCGGGCCAGAAGGTGCAGATCTGGGAAGGTTCGGCCAACCGCGACAGTTTGGTGTTCACCGAACCTGACACGTTCGATATCACGCGTAAACCGAATCCGCACTTGGGTTTCGGTCAAGGGGTGCACTACTGCCTCGGTGCCAACCTGGCGCGACTCGAGCTACGTGTCCTCTACGAGGAAATGCTGACGCGGTTCGGATCCGCGCGGCTGGTCCAGCCGGTCGAGTGGACGCGGAGCAACCGGCACACGGGGATGCGTCATCTGGTGGTCGAACTGCGGCCGTGAGACCCGACGCCTTCGCGGCGGTCATGGCGACAGGCATCGCATCTATCGCGGCTGAGGACCACGGGTTTCGCGTTGTCAGCGAGATTCTCATCATTGTTGCGGCGGTGGCGTTGCCGATGCTGATGTTTTTTACCGCGAAGGCGTGGCGTGAGTTCGACATGCGCGATCCCAACGTGGTGCTGGCGCTGTTCACCTATGTCGCGACGTATGCCATGGCAGTGGAAACCGGTTGGCGGTGGTTCGTCACGGTCTCGCTGGCATTTCTGTGGATCGCGTTCGTGGCGTGGCTTTTCGTCGCGGTGCGCACCCTCACGCCGAAACCGCCACGCGAATCACGTTGAGCACGCGTTGTGGGTGCTCGGCGAGATCCAGCCACGTGAACCGCAACACCTGCCAGCCCAGCAGCGCGATG
>CAZOIX010000826.1:0-2487 GCA_964579685.1 uncultured Mycobacterium sp. | reverse complement strand
TCGAAGTACCGGTCGGGTGCGTCGATGGCGGTGGCGTCCATTTCGCGCACCGTCGCACGCGGGTCCTCGCCCAGATCGCTCGCCGCCATCGCCGCCACCGACGAACTGTCGACGTCGGTGACCGTCAGTTCTGCGGTGGGATGCCATTCCAGCAGCTTGCGTGACAAACCGCCGTGACCAGCGCCCAGCTCGAGAATCTTGGGGTCCGCGACATCGGCGACCTCCTCCATCGCGATCTGCGCGAATTTCTCGGTGGTGCCGAAGAAGTCGCCGGCCCACTCCAGCGCCCGGATCACGCGGCGCTTCAGGTCGTCGTCGACATCCTCGCGGTCGAGGTATTCCAGCCGCTCGGTCTCCAACAGCCGGTCGAGGCAGGATGCGTCCGGTCCGCCGCGGGGCATGCGGTCAATGTCGACGATCGGACTGGCCATATGTTCCATGATGAACGATTGCAGAGCCGTCCGGAGGGAGCAGGAGTTGGCAGACTTTGTCGCCGCCATCGACCAGGGCACCACCAGCACCCGGTGCATGATCTTCGACCACGACGGCGCCGAGGTCGGGCGTCATCAACTCGAGCACGAGCAGATCATGCCGAAGGCAGGCTGGGTCGAGCACGATCCCGTCGAGATCGCCGAACGCACCGCATCGGTCATCCAGTCGGCGCTGAACAAGAGCAAGCTGTCGGCCACCGACCTGGCAGCGCTGGGCATCACCAACCAGCGCGAGACGTCGCTGGTCTGGAATCGCAAGACCGGACGTCCGTACCACAACGCGATCGTGTGGCAGGACACCCGCACCGACCGCATCGCCTCCGCGCTGGAGCGTGACGGTCGCGGCGACGTGATCCGGCGCAAGGCCGGTCTGCCGCCGGCGACCTACTTCTCCGGCGGCAAGCTGCAGTGGATCCTGGAGAACGTCGACGGTGTGCGCCGCGACGCCGAGAACGGGGACGCGATCTTCGGCACCACGGATACGTGGGTGCTGTGGAATCTCACCGGCGGCACACGCGGTGGTGTACACGCCACCGACGTCACCAACGCCAGTCGCACGATGCTGATGAACCTCGAGACGCTGGACTGGGACGACGAGCTGCTGTCGTTCTTCGACATACCGCGCCAGATGCTGCCCGAGATCAATCCGTCGTCGAAACCGGATTCCTACGGTATGACGCGTGACGACGGCCCGGTCGGCGGTCAGGTGCCGATCACCGGCATCCTCGGCGACCAGCAGGCGGCGATGGTCGGCCAGGTCTGTCTCGACGCCGGCGAGGCCAAGAACACCTACGGCACAGGCAATTTCCTGCTACTCAACACCGGCGAGAAGATCGTCCGCTCGGAGAACGGATTGCTCACGACGGTGTGCTATCAGTTCGCGTCCAAGGATGGACCAGCGAAACCTGTTTACGCACTTGAGGGTTCGATCGCCGTCACCGGCTCGGCGGTGCAGTGGCTTCGTGACCAGCTGGGCATCATCAAGGATGCCGCACACAGCGAGCCGCTGGCCCGCGAGGTGGCCGACAACGGCGGCGTTTACTTCGTTCCCGCGTTCTCGGGACTCTTTGCGCCGTACTGGCGTTCGGACGCGCGTGGCGCGATCGTCGGGCTCTCGCGATTCAACACCAACGCCCATCTGGCGCGCGCGACGCTGGAGGCGATCTGCTATCAGAGCCGCGACGTCGTCGATGCGATGGAGGCCGACTCGGGGGTGCACATGGATGTACTGAAGGTCGACGGCGGTATCACCGCCAACGACCTGTGTATGCAGATCCAGGCCGACGTCCTCGGCGTCGACGTGGTCAAGCCGGTCGTCGCCGAAACGACCGCACTGGGCGCCGCCTACGCCGCGGGTCTCGCGGTCGGCTTCTGGGCGAACCCCGATGACCTGAGGGCCAATTGGCAGGAGGGCAAGCGCTGGAGTCCGGCGTGGAGTGACGAGCAGCGCGCGGCCGGGTACGCCGGCTGGCAGAAGGCCGTTCAGCGCACGCTCGACTGGGTCGACGTCGAGTGATTTCGGTGCGCAAACGTTCGCTCAGCGACTGTTAGCGCACCGAAATCGCACTTAGGCGGCGGCATCGAGCTGGCGTTTGGTGTCCTCGTCGAGCGTGATGTCGCGGACCGCGGTGTTCTCCTCGAGATGCGCCACCGACGACGTGCCCGGGATCAGCAACACGTTGGGTGCGACCGACAGCGTCCATGCGAGTGCGATCTGCGCGGGCGTTCGGCCGAGCTTGTCCGCCTCACTCTTGACGGCGGGATGGCCGAGGACGGGGCTGTCGGGGGTGAACGCCGAACCGAGCGGAAAGAACGGGACGAACGAAATGCCGTGCTCGGTGCACATCTCGAGCAGTGGCTGTGAGGTCCGGTCAACGAGGTTGTAGGCGTTCTGCACGGTCACGATGTCGGTGCGGTCCAACGCGATTCGCAGATGCTCGGGCACGATGCTGCTCAATCCGATGCCGCCGATGAGCCCTTCGTCGCGCGCCCTGAT
>CAZOIX010000825.1:0-2490 GCA_964579685.1 uncultured Mycobacterium sp. | reverse complement strand
CGGCGCCGACCGCGTATCCCGGCCGCGTCAGCAGCCGCTGCGACAGGATGTTCTCGATGAGCTGGGCGTGCACCTCGGCGCCGGGCATCGCCGGATCGATCGGCGTCGCCTTCTGGTCGAACAGCCCGACCGCCGAGGTACCGATGATGGCGAGGCGGCCGCGCAGGTCGAGCGCCTTGGGCGCCGCGCTCAGCACGTCGGCCGCCGACACGTAGCGGGCCTGGCTATGCGGTGAGACATGGACCCACACGCGGCCGTTCTCGTCGGTCGGGATGGGGATTTTGGCGACGACGATGCTGTTGACGCCGTTGGCGTCCGAGCGCAACAGCAGCGTGTTCGTTCCCGTCGCGACGCGAAGCAGCTCGATCGACAGCGACGGCCAGATCGTGTCGCCGTTGCGCGCCACCGTCGGCACCCGCCGGACGATGCCGTCGCGCTCGGGGATGATGGTGACGAGGCCGCGTCCCGCTGCGCGCCGCTCCAGCTCCGGCACGTTGCGGATCACCGCGGGAAAATCGAACAGATAGGGCCTCGGATCGGGGCCGACGGTCGCCAGCGGCACCTGGTTGACGGGCGTCTGGCCCTCCTTCACCACCTCGCGGTGATAGCCCGACTGGCCGAGCACGACGCGCGAATGGGCGATGGCGTCGGCGAGCACCGAATCGTTGGAGGGCGCCTCGCGCATCATTTCCTGCAGCTTGGGGTCGAGGCCGCGTATCGAACCGGCGAGATTGGGCAGCGACATGCGGTCGTGCTCGGCGAAGATCACGTCGAAGGCGACCGCCACGGCGCCGAGCTCGGTGATCGAGTTCACCAGATTGGCGATGACGGTGCGCGGCCACGGCCACTGGCCGTAGACGTCCAGGCTCTCCTCGTCGATGTCGACGATCATCACCTGGATGTTCTCGGTCTTGCGCGGAAAGAACACCTGATAGAGGTCGAAGGTCTTCAGCCGCATCAGCTCCAGCGGCGCCGGATCGACCGCGCGCAGCGCGACGAGAGCCGCCAGCAGCGCCATGGCGATGCCGCGCTCGACGCTCAGCCGGAAGATATTCCGCCAGCGCATGCCGGATCAGGAGTTCCTGCTCACATCCCGACGCCGATTCCGGCGTCGACCGTCTCGGTGCCGCCATCGTAGACATAGCTGATCGTGCCGGAGAAGACGCCGTCGAGATGCGCCACGTCGACGAAGTTCACGCTGTTGGCCGAGCCGTCCGCATCGACGGATATCATGATGCCGGTGGCGTCGACTGTAGCCTGCACGTAATCGGCCTTCACGCCCGGGCTGAAAGTGCTCTCGAGGAGGCTGGACAGGTCGAGGAAGTCGTCGTCGGTCTCGAAGGCAGCGATCACGGTCGGCGTTGCGCCGGGCACATTGTAGATCGTACCGTTGCCCAGCACCTCGATCTTCAGGCTGGCCGTCGCCGTGCCGCCATTGCCGTCGTCGATGGTGTAGGTGAAGCTGTCGAAGGCGCTCTCGTCGTCTGTTAGGTCCTTCAGGCCTGGCGCGAGGTCGTCCAGCACATAAGTGTAGCTGCCATCGGCATTGAGTGTCAGCGAGCCGTAGTTGCCGTTGATCGCGACGCCGACATCGCCGGTATTGCCGTTTGCCGCCATCACCGTCGAGACAGTGATGTTGTCTGACGTATCCGGGTCGGTATCGGCGACGTCTGCGTGATCCGGCCCGTGCGCGACATCGGCGAAGACATTGCCCGAAGCGGACAGCCCGGCATCTTCGAGTACCCAGTTGGTGTCGTTCGCCGCGACGGGATCGTCATTGGTGCCAAAGATGGTGATCGTGAGTGTGGCACTGTCGGTGCCCTCGTGCCCGTCGGACACCGTGTAGTCGAAGCTGTCGGTGATCGTCTCGTTGAACGCGAGTGCCTGTACGACGGGATCTGCATTGTTGAGTTCATAGGAATAGCTGCCGGTGTCATTCACGGTCAGCCAGCCATAGAGGCCATCGATCACGGTACCGGTGTTAACGGGCGTGCCCTCGACCTCGCTGACGACCAACTGGTCGGAGGCGTCGATATCCGTGTCCTCGGCGTCGGCGAAGGTCACGGAACCCGATGGTTCGCCAGGGTGTGAAATCGTTTCGAGCAGGTTGCCGCTCGCCGTTCCCGCCGCGTCCTCGGCGATCCAGTTGGTGTCGTCATTGGCGATCGGGATGTCGTTGGCGACCGGCGAGTCGTTGGTGCCGTGCACGGTCACCGTCAGCGTCGCGGTTGAATAGGTGCCGTGGCCGTCGGTCACCTGATAGGTGAACGTCTCGGTCAGCGTCTCGTTGACGGCGAGCGATTGGACCGCCAGCAACGTGTTGTTCAGGTCGTAGCTGTAGCTGCCGTCCGCGTTGAGCGTCAGCGTGCCGTAGCTGCCGGCGACCGCGCCGCCGACATTGGAGGCGAGCCCGTTGACCTGGGTGACGGTGATGATGTCGTTGTAGTCCGGGTCGGTGTCGGCGGCGTCGGCGTCGGTGCCGCCATTCGG
>CAZOIX010000824.1:0-2490 GCA_964579685.1 uncultured Mycobacterium sp. | reverse complement strand
ACCCGTCCACGACCCCAGCTACACCAACCGCCACACATTTCGCAACAGCCACCAGGCGGAGGCAATCAACCCGCTAAGCGCAGTCGGATGCCACGCGACGGCAATTCAACAGATTCCTAGCCAGGAACCAGACTGAGCAGGACATCGGGTCCTATCGGCTCTACGCCGTCGAACCGCCAACGCTGGGCGTGCGCGATCGACAACACCCCGACATCGTCCACCGCACTGATGGGGCCGCCCAGCAGAATCGGCCCGATGTAGGCCAGGATGCGGTCGATCGCGCCGGCCCGCAGAAACGCGCCCGCGAGCGTCGGCCCGCCCTCCAGCAGCAGATCGGTGCGATCAGACAGCGCCTTCAAGACCTCGTGCGGATCCCGGGTGCGGATCACCATCGTCCGCGAGTCGTCATTCAAAACCCTTGCTTCGGAGGATATCTCGCGCTCACCAACAACGACGCGCAACGGCTGCCGCTCGGCGAGAGAGCCATCCGGCAACCTCGCGGTGAGCAAGGGGTCGTCGATGAACACCGTGCCCGTCCCGACCAGCACCGCGTCCGCAACGGCTCGTCGGCGGTGTACGTCGGCCCGCGCGGCCTCACTGGTGATCCACTGACTGGAACCGTCCGCTGCGGCGCTGCGCCCGTCGACACTGGTGGCGAATTTCCATGTGACATGCGGCAACCCGGTGCGTTGCTTGTGCAGCCACTCCCTCAACGGCCCACCCGCGACCTGATCGGCCAGCACGCCGCCGACGATCTCCAGTCCGATCTCGGTCAGCCGCGACGCGCCCCCGGCCGCCACCGGGTTGGGATCGGCGACAGCGTAGGCCACCTTCGAAACTCCAGCCGCGACAAGCGCATCCACGCAGGGCGGGGTTCGGCCGTGGTGATTGCACGGTTCCAAGGTGACCACGGCCGTGCCGCCGACGGCACGCTCCCCTGCCCGGCGCAGCGCCAGCACCTCGGCGTGGGGTCCACCGGGAGGATCGGTCGCTCCGACGCCGGCGACTTCATCGTCGCTGCCCAGGATCACCGCACCGACCGGCGGATTCGGGTAGGTAGCACCCTTGACGCGATTGGCCTGCTCGATCGCCAGCCGCATCGCGGCATCGAGATTCATATGCGCAGATGCTTGGACGCCGCACCCGCCTGACGGCGCAACGCCTCCACCGCGGCGGCGGGATCCTCGGCGCTGTAGACCGCTGAACCGGCCACGAAGCAGTCCACCCCCGCCAGCGCCGCCTCTTCGATGGTGTCGGCGTTGATGCCACCGTCGATCTCGACGACGATCGTCAGCTCGCCGGAGTCGACCAAGCGACGCACGGTGCCGACCTTCGGCAGTACCTCCGGAATGAACTTCTGGCCACCGAATCCCGGTTCCACGGACATGATCAGCACCGTGTCGAATTCGCGCAGGATCTCCAGGTAGGGCTCGATCGGGGTACCGGGCTTGACGGACAGCCCCGCCTTCGCACCGGCGGCGCGAATGTCGCGGGCCACCCCCACCGGGTTGTCGGTCGCTTCGGCGTGAAAGGTGACGTTGTAGGCACCCGCCTCTGCGTACGGCGGCGCCCATCGATCCGGGTTGTCGATCATCAGATGGCAGTCCATCGGGATGTCGGTCCGCTTGAGCAGGGCTTCGACCACAGGCAGTCCGATGGTGAGATTCGGCACGAAGTGGTTGTCCATCACGTCGACGTGCAGCCAGTCCGCGCCGGCCACCGCGGCGGCCTCGTCGCCCAGCTCGGCGAAATCGGCGGCCAGAATCGACGGCGCGATCAGCGGCTTCGACATGATCCTCACCCTACTTTGAGCGCCGCGGCGAACATGGCATCGGTGCCGTGCCGATGCGGCCACAACTGCACATAAGGCCCCTCCCCGAGCCCCTCCGCCGGGCCGAAGAGTTCTCGGGCGTCCAGTGCGGTCACCGGGTGGCGGCGAAGTGCATCGGCGACGACGCCCACCGTCTCGACGAGATGCGGTGAACAGGTGGAGTAGAGCACCACACCGCCGGGCCGCGTCAGCGCGATGGCGGAGGACAACAGCTCACGCTGCAGTTTCGCCAGCTGCGGCACGTCGCCGGGTACCCGGCGCCAGCGCGCCTCGGGCCTGCGCCGCAGCGCGCCCAGCCCCGTGCACGGTGCATCGACGAGCACGCGGTCGAAGCCGGGGTCCAGTCCCGGATCGCGCCCGTCGACGCGCAGCACGTCGACCGGCAGGCCCGCGGTGTTCTGCTCGACGAGCTCGGCCCGCCGCGGGGCGGGTTCGACGGCGGTGATCCTGCCGTCACCGACGAGGGCCCCCAGCAGCGCCGTCTTGCCGCCCGGCCCGGCACAGAGGTCCAGCCAGCGCCCCGAATCCGGGCCGTCCAGCTCGGCAAGGGTGAGCGCGCGGGCCACCAGCTGACTGCCCTCGTCCTGGACCAGCGCGGCGCCGTCACGGATCGGCGCGAGCCGGCCGGGATCACCACCGGACAGGTACACCGCATATGG
>CAZOIX010000823.1:0-2490 GCA_964579685.1 uncultured Mycobacterium sp. | reverse complement strand
CTCGGCCACCTGCGCATCGCCAATATGATCAAGCGCGGATTCACCGGCGGCGATTAAAGCAAGTTCCACGCGCTGTACCCCGACGCCATCGACACCGATCTCATGTTCCTGGCGTCCAAGATGCGGGCGGCGGCCTCGCGCGGGGAGCTCGATCGGCTGGTCATCGATCCGGCGCTGGCGGCACGCAAGGACGAGTTTCTCGCGATGCAGGCCCGTCAGCCACAGGATCTCGACGCGTTCTTCACCATGCTCAGCGACAAGTTGTGCGGCAGAAGAGTTTTCATGATCGGCTCGTACAACATCATGTATGACGTCGCCAGGGCCGGCCTCGATCGCGGCGTCAAGGAGGTGTTCGCCAGGGATTCGGTGATCCTCACCGGCGGAGGTTTGAAGGGCGTGTCGCTTCCCGCCGACTACATGGACGTCATCGGCGAATTCCTCGGTGTGGACCGCATCCAGGAGGGGTACGGATTCTCCGAGCAGAGCGCTTTTCACTGGGGGTGCAGCGAAGGGCGCTATCACGTGCAACCGTGGGTGATTCCGTTCATCCTCGACCCCACCACCAGCGAGCCGTTGCCACGCGCCGGCAGGCAGACCGGCCGCGCCGCCGTCTACGACGTGCTGCTCAAGGCGCACTGGGGTGGTGTGATCTCCGGCGACGAAGTCACCATCGACTGGGATCTGCAGTGTCCATGCGGTCAGACCAGCGTGGCATTCGAGCACGACATCATCCGCTACAGCGAGAAGCAGGGAATCGAAGACGACCGGATCACCTGTGCGGCCACCCACGAAGTGCACAACGAGGCGGTCAACTTCATGAAGGCATTCGAATCATGAGAAACGCGTATACGATTCCGCTCTTCGTGCGCGGCGAGGTCATCACCGACGACCTGGTCTCGTTCACCACGCGCAGCGAGGCAGCCCGGTTTGCCTCACCCGCGATGGCTCGCCATGTCCACCGCCTCCCACTTCCCACGCCGATGGCGATGGCCGATCTGAACGACCTCACATTCGACGAGATCCTCGACGTCCTCGAGGCGCTCGGTGACGCCCTCGATTTCGAGCGCAACAGCTACCTCCAGGAGGCTTTCGAGGCGGCGCTGGTGGCGAATCCGCTGCCCCCGGACATGCTGAAAAACAGCTACCAGATCCTGAAACCGCTGTTCTCCCGCGCGCACGTCACCGAGATCGCGGACAGCGAAGTCGGCCTTGACTACCTCAGGGGATGGGTACCGCGAACACTGTCCGACGGACGCGAGGTGCGGGTGCGCGCGTTCGGCTCCAGGGTGCTGCACATTCCGGCGGGCAACGGCGGCCTGGTCTCGGCCGTCACGATTCTGCGATCGGTGATCACCCGCAGCGACGCGATCATCAAGGCACCGTCCAACGACCCGCTCACCGCGATGGCGATCGCGCGCACCCTGGCGGACATCGCACCGGACCACCCCATCACCCGGCACCTCGCCGTCGCGTATTGGAAGGGCGGTGACACTGACGTCGAGGAGCACCTGTGCCGCCCGGAACACATCGAGAAGATCGTCGCCTGGGGAGGTTTGGCGTCGGTCAAACACGTCACCCGCTACATTCAGCCGGGCCTGGAGATGGTCGCGCTGGACCCCAAACGCAGCGCGACGATCATCGGCAGCCAGGCCTTCGGCGATGACGAGACGATGCGCGAGGTCGCGCGATGTGCCGCCGTCGACATCGGCGTCGCCAATCAGGAGGGCTGCGCCAACGCCCGCGTCATCTACGTCATGACCGGCACCGACGCCGCCGGGATCGCCAACGCCAACAAGTTCGGCGAGATGGTCTACGACGAACTCACACTTCTGCCCGCCGTCGTCAGCACCGCGCCGCTGCAACCCAGCCGCGAGCTCTACGAGCACGTCGAGGCGTCGCGAATGGCCGAGGATTTCTATCGGGTGATCGGCGGCGAACACCGCGAGGGCGCGATCATCGTGTCGCAGTTCGACGCCGCGGTGGACTACTCCGCGATGCTGTCGGGACGGGTGGCCAACATCGTCCCCGTCGACAGCATCGATGAGGTGACCAAGGCGGTCACCGCGTACACGCAGACGATCGGCATCTATCCAGAGTCGCTGAAACACCAACTGCGCGACATACTTCCGCTCTATGGTGCACAACGGCTGACCACGCTCGGTTACGCGTGCAGCGTTCCGATCGCTGCACCACAGGACGCCATCGAGCCGATACGACGGATGTGCAAGTGGATCGTGGAAGAAACATGCGATCCTGATGTGGTGACCCCCCTGTGGCGCCTCGGCACCGTGACCGCCCAGTCGTAGATGAGCTCGCCTACTGCGCTCGAGGTCGTCGAGCATGTTGACCTGACCGGCAAGACCTGTGTGATCACCGGCGCATCAGCAGGACTGGGACGGGAGTCAGCCCGGGCGCTTGCTCAGGCCGGGGCGCACGTCATCCTGGCGGCGCGCAACACGGCCGCACTGGCCGACACCGACCAATGGATTT
>CAZOIX010000822.1:0-2492 GCA_964579685.1 uncultured Mycobacterium sp. | reverse complement strand
GAGGAGACAGACGACCGGAAAGGGCAGGAGACCCAGGAGCTCAGCACGCAGGAGCTCACCAACGAGGAGCTCGACACCGGACCGCAGGCCAACGAGGAGCTCGACACCCAAGAGCTCGACACCGAGGACACCTCGCGCCCGCTGATGGGTGTCATACGCGACAGCCTGAAGGCGGTGCCCGGACAGACCTTCGTGACCGCCGATGAGGAGAGCTCCACCGCGACCACTGACCCGGAATCGGTTGACACCGAGCAACACTCGCAGCCCGAGGAAACGGCCGCCCCGGCAGATCAGGGTAGCGCCGCCCCCGCCGCAGATCCGAACTCGGGCGACGACAACCACGATGCGTCCGACAGCGGCGCCGATGCGGCGGCCTAGCGAAGCAGCGAGATCTGCCTCGGCCGGCCGAACCTCCCGATACACTTCACGACGTGAAATCCAAGGCCGCGGTGACAGCGGCCGCGACACTGCTGACCGTCTCGCTGGCCGCCCCGGCCGACTCAGCTCCTCCGAGCTATGGCAGCAATGGGGTCTTCAACGTCACCACGAACCCACGCGACGGGTGGGCCACGGCGTTCATCCAGCCGGGTCACTACCGGGTGGATCAGGCGCCGAGCATGTTCCCGTATCAAAGTGCGCCCGGTTTCTGGTACCGGTGCAACAACTTCCCATGCAGCCCCAGCTATCCGGGCAACGTCATCGCATCCGGTCCCGCGGTTCGCGGAGTTCCCACCTTCATGGACATTTTGCCCAGCGATGTGGCGGTGGCGCTGAACAACGTCACGTTGACGATCGCCTGACCGCCCGGTCGGCTCAGGTCACCGTGATACGAAAGCCCGTGACGACGTCTGGCTCGATGGCCAGGACCGTGTCGGCGTGGTTGACCCACGGCACCAGGAGTTGTTCGTAGCGCCTGATGTCTTCCTCATCGGTGACGGTCCGGGCCCTGCCGGTGACCACCACGCTCCAACCGATGCGTTTCTCGGTGTCGAAATGATCTGCCTCGTAGGCCACCACCACGGCGGGCTGAGTCGATCGCACGGTCTTGGCGATCGCAGCACCCAGTCGGGTGCGGATGATGATCCGATCGTCGTCCACCAGGTGGTTGACGGGACGAACCGCCGGCAGGGCGTTCATCGTGAACACCACCCGCCCGAACTCGGCGCTGGCCAACAGCCGCAAGGCCTCGTCGCGGTCGACTCGGTGAGCGCCCGCGGGAGGGCGTCCCAGCCCAAGCCCACCGTCGTAGTCCCCGTCGCTCATGGGCTGCCTCTCAAACTCAGACGAACGGTGTGGTGAAAGCTTCGGCCGCCTGCTCTGCATCGATCTAGGGGCAAACTGCCCCAACTAGACGGGACTATAGGATGCTGGCCGACAGCCCATGTATTCAAGCCCTGGCAAAGCCGGAGATCCACCAAGATTCTAGGCTGCTGACCGCGACCGCAGTGCGCTCATTAACCTGAGGCGATGCCTGATCCCGTAGTGGTCCACGTCGACGACCACGTCGCCCTCATCACGATCAACGATCCAGACCGCCGCAACGCGGTCACAGCCGAGATCTCGGCAGCGTTGCGCGCAGCGGTGGATGCCGCAGAAGCCAACACAGAGGTGCACGCGCTGATCGTGACGGGCGCGGGCAAGGCGTTCTGCGCCGGGGCGAACCTGACCGCGCTGGGTGAGGCCACCGAGGACGGCCTACGCGTGATCTACGACGGATTTCTCGCGGTCGCCAACTGCGCGCTGCCGACGATCGCCGCCGTCAACGGCGCGGCGGTCGGCGCGGGGCTGAACCTCGCCCTCGCGGCCGACGTGCGGATCGCCGGTCCGGCGGCGTTCTTCGACCCGCGTTTCCAGAAGCTGGGCATCCATCCCGGCGGTGGTGCCACCTGGATGCTGCAGCGAGCTGTCGGTCCACAGGTGGCGCGAGCCTCGCTGCTGTTCGGTATGAGTTTCGACGCCGAGGCGGCGGTGCGCCACGGACTGGCCCTCGAGGTGGCCGAAGATCCCGTCGCCTCCGCCCGGGAACTCGCCGCCGGACCGGCCGCTGCACCGCGGGATGTGGTGCTCGCGACAAAGGCCTCGATGCGTGCGACCGCCAATCCCGGTGTCGTCGACACCGACCAGCACCGCATCGCGGTCGACACCGAATTGGGCCCGCAGGCCACGTCGATCGAGTCACCGGAATTCGCTCGGCGCCTGGCGGGCGCCAAGCGCAAGTGAGCTGCGCCGGTTGTAACCTCACGGCGAGATTTCCGCCGTTTCCGCGCCATGGCGGTACAACCGCGCAAGTGAGCTAGAGGTCGAGGAGTGCCAGTTCCGGCGACTCGATGAGGGCTCGCAGTTCGGTCAGGAATCCCGCGGCCTGCGCGCCATCGACGATCCGGTGGTCGAACGCGCACGTGAGCGACATCGTCGGCCGCGCAACGACTTCCCCGTCAACGACAACCGGTCGTGGCTTCAGCGAGCCCATTCCGAGGATCGCCGCTTCGGGG
>CAZOIX010000821.1:0-2493 GCA_964579685.1 uncultured Mycobacterium sp. | reverse complement strand
CGTCGGCACGCGTAAGCAGATCGCGTTCTACGGGTCGACACCCGCGTACAAGAAGGTGCTCGACCTCCACGGCTGGGGCGCCCTGCACGACCGGTTGCACGGGTTGTCGCTGCGAGGCGACTGGGACGGGATGGGCGCGCTCATCGACGATGAGGTTCTCGACACGTTCGCCGTAGTCGCGCCAATCGACAAGCTGGCGGCCAAGATTCGCGACCGCTGCGATGGCCTGATCGACCGCGTCATGGTGGGCTTCCCGCGCTCGATTTCGGAATCGACCATCTCGTCGGTGTTGGCAGACCTGCGCGAGCCGAACCGACAGTGAGGAAACGGCTATGACGACCAGGATCATGGATGAAGCGGCGAAGGTGTTCGCCGACCCGAAGTCCTATGCCGACGAGGCGGCTCTGCACGCGGCGCTGACCCATCTGCGCGCCAATGCGCCGGTGGCGTGGGTCGAGGTTCCCGACTATCGGCCATTCTGGGCGATCACCAAGCACGCCGACATCATGGCAATCGAACGGGCCAACGATGTGTTCACCAACTCGCCCCGGCCGGTGCTGACCACCGCCGCGGGTGATGAGCAGCAGGCCGCGATCGGTGTCAAAACCCTGATCCACCTGGATGATCCGGAACATCGAGCCGTCCGGGCGATCGGCGCTGACTGGTTTCGCCCCAAGGCGATGCGCGCGCTGAAGACTCGCATCGACGAGCTCGCGAAACGCTACGTCGACCAGATGTTGGCAGCGGGACCGGAATGTGACTTCGTCCAAGAGGTCGCGGTGAACTACCCGCTGTACGTGATCATGTCGATGCTGGGCATTCCCGAGTCCGACTTTCCGCAGATGCTGAAGTACACGCAGGAGCTGTTCGGAACGAACGATGAAGAGATGCAGCGCAGTGCCTCCATCGAGGAGTCCATGGGCGTGCTGCTCGAGATGTTCGCATATTTCAACGAATTGACCGCGGCGCGGCGCTCTACGCCGACCGAGGACCTGGCCTCGGCGATCGCGAATGCGACGATCGACGGCGCGCCCTTGTCCGACATCGACACCGTGTCTTACTACCTGATCATCGCCACGGCCGGACACGACACCACAAGCGCGGTGATCTCCGGCGGCCTCCATGCGCTCATCGATCACCCAGAGCAGAGGCAGCGGCTACGCGACAACATGAACCTCATGCCGCTGGCCACCGAGGAGATGATCCGCTGGGTCACGCCGGTCAAGGAGTTCATGCGCACCGCCCAGGTGGACACTGTGGTGCGTGGTGTCCCGATCGCGGCGGGGGAGTCGTTGCTGCTGTCGTACGTATCGTCGAATCGCGACGAGGAAGTCTTCGACGAACCGTTCAGATTCGACGTGGGGCGCGAACCCAACAAGCACAATGCGTTCGGGTACGGGGTGCACTTCTGCCTCGGGGCCGCGCTGGCCCGGATGGAGGTCAACAGCTTCTTCTCCGAGCTGATACCACGGCTGGACGCGATCGAACTGACCGGCGACCCTGAATACACCGCGACGATCTTCGTCGGCGGGCCCAAACACCTGCCGATCCGCTACTCGCTCAAGTGATCTGAGCGCACACACTCATTTCTGCTGCGCCGTCGCCCTGTTCAGTTGGTCCTGCAACGTCGTCGCCCCGAGGCTGGAGTCCTTCTTGTGGTGAGACAGCGCCTGGATGGAGACGTCGTGGCCTTCGGCGGCCTTGCGTAGCGCGCCGACGGTCGCCTGCTCCTTGGTGATGTGGCTGAACGGATCGAAGTGATACCAGCGCATCGCGTTCTCGTAGGTCATCTTGTTGATCTCGGCATCCGTGGCGTTGTACTCGGTGAGCACCTCGTGCAGTTGTTCGGGGGCACCCGGCCACATCGAATCGCTGTGGGGGTAGTCGGCCTCCCAGCAGATGTTGTCGATCCCGATCTGATTGCGCATCGCGATCCCGACCGGATCGGAGATGAAGCACGTCAGGAAGTGATCGCGGAACACCTCTGAGGGCTTTTGTTTGCCGAAGCCCTGTCCCGTCCAGGTCGAGTGCATCTCATAGGTGCGGTCGGCACGATCCAGGAAGTAGGGAATCCAGCCGGTGCCGCCTTCGCTCAGTGCGATCTTGAGGTCGGGATACTTCTTGACCGGCTTGGACCACAACAGATCCGCGGCGGCCTGCACGATGTTCATCGGCTGCAGGGTGATCATCACGTCCATCGGCGCATCGGCCGCGGTGATGGCCAGCTTCCCCGACGATCCGATGTGCACGTTCATCACCGTGTCGGTGTCGACCAATGCCTCCCACATCGGGGTCCAGTAGTCGTCGTGGAAGGACGGGTAGCCCATCGCGGCCGGATTCTCGCTGAAGGTCAGTGCATGCACGCCGCGTTCGGCGTTGCGCCGGATTTCCTTGGCGCAGGCCTCGGCATCCCAGATCACCGGCAGCGTCATCGGGATGAAGCGCGCCGGGTAGGCGCCGCACCACTCCTCGACATGCCAGTCGTTGTAGGCC
>CAZOIX010000820.1:0-2494 GCA_964579685.1 uncultured Mycobacterium sp. | reverse complement strand
GTATCAGGCCCGGCGGCCACTACCGAAGACCGTGCGATCAGGCACGCTGTTCATCCCACACTGTGTTGATCCAACACAGTCCGATATGACACGCGGGAACGGCGCTCGCGGAGCTGCGATCACCGCACCCAAACATTCGAGCCGTAAACCGGCTGTCGAACTCATCCATCCTACATTGCAGCAGGTACGGCACCGAAATCCGTGGCAGTCCCTGCGGGTCGGTCAGTTCACGTCCTCCACACACACGGTGAAGTCGCGCTCATCGTAGGCGTAGCCGACTCCAGTGGAGCACTGGTCGACGCTGGCGACGTTCTCCAGGATCTCGGTGGCGCGCTGGCGGTTGGGTACCGAGGTGTCGTTGCAGTCCACCTGCAGCGGATCCTTGTCGTTGTTCGGATCGATGCTCATGCAGCTGCCGACCACCCAGTCGACGTCCATGCAGATCGTGGTGCTGGTGTCCGAGAAGCTGCTGCGCATCGAATAGTACGAATCGACGTCCGCCGGGCATTGTTCGCTGTTCTCGACGGTGGCCGCCACCTTGAAATTGGACTCCCGGGTTCCGCATCCGACCTTGGTCACCTCGGGCCGGTCCGGAGTGCCGCCCGTCTTCAGGCAGTCGCCGACCACCAGGTTCGCCGCGGACGAGTGCGAACACCCGGCCAGACCCCCGATGGCAAGGATCGTTCCCGCGAGGGCCGCGGGCAGGTTCCGCACGTGCGTCGGGTCAGCGGCGCAGGCCGAGACGGTCGATCAAGGAGCGGTAGCGCTCCACGTCGACCGCAGCGACGTACTTCAGCAGGCGGCGTCTGCGGCCGACGAGCAGCAGCAGCCCACGCCGTGAGTGGTGATCGTGCTTGTGCATCTTCAGATGCTCTGTCAGGTCGGAGATCCGCCTGGTCAGCAGCGCAACCTGGGCCTCCGGCGAACCGGTGTCGGTGTCATGCAGGCCGTACTCGCCCAGAATCGTCTTCTTCTGTTCGGCAGTGAGCGCCACGAATCAACTCCATCTATTTCAGTCCGCGAACATGGGGCTCGACGGCCCCGCAATAAGCGCAGCCACCGCGAACTGCAGCACACGCTCGGTCGGCGGCGAGTCTAGCAGTACCACCCGTGAGCTGCGAAATCGCAGGTCTACCGCGCGGCGAGGATGGCTCGCGCCCGCTCGGTGTCGGTGCCCATCGCCGTCACCAGGTCTTCGACTTTGGCGAACTTCTCCTGTCCCCGGATGCGCGCGACGAAGTCGACGGCCACATGCTGGCCGTACAGGTCGGCCGACGCGTCGAGCACGAAGGCTTCCACTGTGCGCGTCCTTCCTGAGAACGTCGGGTTGGTCCCCACCGAGACCGCGGCCTGATAGCGCTCACCCGGGACGACCTCACCCGCGATCGGCCCGTGGCCGAGCACCGTGAACCACGCCGCGTAGACGCCGTCGGCGGGGATGGCCGAGTACATCGGCGGTGCCACGTTGGCCGTCGGAAAGCCGAGCCCCCTGCCCCGACCGTCACCGCGGACCACGACGCCCTCGACGCGATGCGGGCGCCCGAGGGCCTCGGTGGCGGCAACGACGTCGCCGGCATCGACGCAGGACCGGATGTAGGTCGATGAGAACGTCACGGTTTCGTCGCGGCTGGTGGCGGTCGCCCCGAAGGCCTCGGATACCAGCGACATGCCCTCGACCGCGAAGCCGAAGCGATCGCCGGCCTTGCGCAGCAGGCTGACGTTGCCCGCGGCCTTCTTGCCGAAGGTGAAGTTCTCCCCCACCACGACCTCGACCACGTGCAGCCGCTCGACCAGCAGTTCGTGCACGTAGCGCTCCGGCGTCAGCTTCATGAAATCCGAGGTGAACGGCATGACGAGGAATACGTCGATACCCATCTCCTCGACCAGCTCAGCGCGACGGGTCAACGTCGTCAGCTGCGCGGGATGACTGCCCGGGAAGACGACCTCCATCGGATGCGGGTCGAAGGTCATCAACACCGTGGGCACGCCGCGCGACCGGCCGGCTTTCACCGCACGACCGATCAGCTCCTGATGCCCGCGGTGGACACCGTCGAAGACGCCGATGGTCACCACACATCGGCCCCAGTCGGTCGGGATCTCCCCCTGGCCTCGCCAGCGCTGCACAGCCAAAGCCTACGACCCGACGTCAACGCCGGCCCATCAGCACCACCCAGATCAGGTGATGATTGCCTAAACTTTCCAGTTGTGAGCCCTGATGGCAGTCCCGCCGACCCCGCCGACCTGTCGACGGTGGCCCAGGACTACCTCAAAGTCATCTGGACCGCGCAGGAGTGGTCACACGAAAAGGTGTCCACCAAGTTGCTGGCCGAGCGCCTCGGCGTATCGGCCAGCACCGCCTCGGAGTCGGTGCGCAAACTCGCCGATCAAGGGCTGGTGGATCACGAGAAGTACGGCGCGGTGACGCTCACCGACGCCGGTCGCCGCGCCGCGCTGGCCATGGTGCGCAGGCACCGGCTGATGGAGACGTTCCTGG
>CAZOIX010000819.1:0-2505 GCA_964579685.1 uncultured Mycobacterium sp. | reverse complement strand
CCTTCGACGAGGCGTTCGGCGGGTTCGCCGAACGCCTCGTCGAAGGAGAGTTTCTCGAGCACCGGCACGACGGTGCGCACGGTGTCGAAGACGCGGCGGCTCGCGACGCCGTAGACGACACCGCGCGGCGGTAACACCACCGCGGCGGCGCCCACCATCCGGCGGGCCTGGTGCATGGGCATGGCGGAACGGGCGCCGAACACCCGTGACTCATAGCTCGCCCCCGCCACCACTCCGCGGCCCCCCAGCCCACCGACCAGAACGGGCCGGCCACGAAGGGTCGGCCGGGTCAGCTGTTCGACCGACGCGAAGAACGCATCCATGTCGAGGTGCAGCACCCATCGACCCTCCACATCCGCCGATGCTATTTCGCTAGCCTGACGTCCATGGCGCAACCTGTCGGTCAACGCAGTGGCTTCGGCCAGTGGGTCGACCACTTCGAAGCGAACGTCGCGGTACACGCCGAGGTGGACGCAGCGATCGACTTCGCCGGCGACTGCACGGTGCCCGAATCCGCCCGGGGCCCGCTGATCGCCTCGGTGCGGCGCTTTCAGCTCGGGGAAAGCGGTGACGGCCGGCAGTTGTTGCGCAACGCGCAGCGGGCCGGCGACCCCGAATATGTGCGCGCCATCGGTCTTTTCGTCGCCGAGGAACAGCAACACGCCGCACTGCTGCTGCGTCTGCTCGGACATCTCGGCGGCACACCCATGAGCACCCACTGGTCGGATGCGGTGTTCGTACGCCTGCGCCGGCTGCTGGGCCTGCGCACCGAGTTGATGGTGCTGAGCGTCGCCGAGGTCGTCGCACTGTCCTATTACGGCGGCCTGTCGTCACACGGTCCCGACCCGGTGACACGCGCGGTCGCCGCGCGCATCGTCGACGACGAGCACGCCCACGTGCGGTTCCAGCGAGATCGCCTGCGCGCCGGTTTCGCCGATTCACCCACGTCGCTGCGGGTCCTGGCCCTGGTGCTGTGGTGGGTGGTGGCGATGGGCGCAACGGTGGTGGTCGCGTTCGACCACCGCAGCCTGCTCGACGCGATCGGTTATCGACGCACCAGATTCGTCCGCGATGTGCTCGCCGATTTCGCTCCGCTGGCGGCGGCGGTGATGTTTCGCAGGAAGTTCGCGTCGTGGACGTAGTCACGTCGCTTCCGGCCAGCACGCAGCTCAGCGAGGTGGAAGACCGGGTGCGGCGCATCGAAGAGATCGGCTTCGACGCCGTCCACGTCTCGGAGACCGTCCGGGATCCGTTCGCCGTGTGCGCCCTCGCGCTGGAGCACACCACGACGCTGGTGGTGCGCACCAGCATGGTCGTCGCCTTCGCCCGCAGCCCGATGGTGACCGCCTGCGCGGCGTGGGAACTGGCCCGCTACTCCGGTGGGCGGTTTCAGCTGGGAATCGCCACGCAGGTGCGCGGCAACGTTGTCGGACGGTTCTCGATGCCATGGTCTGACCCCGCCGCGCAGCTGCGTGACTATGTCGCGGCGCTTCGCGCGATCTTCGCGGCGTTCGCCGGAACGCAGAATCTGGATTATCACGGCAGCCACTACACGTTCACCCGCCTGCAGCCCTACTTCAACCCGGGGCCCATCGGCGTCGCTCCCCCACCGATCTGGACCGGCGGTGTCAACCGCAGGATGTGCACGCTTGCCGGCGCCGCGGCGGACGGGTTCGTCGCGCATCCCACGAGTTCGCACCCGGCGGTGTTGCGCGAATATGTGCTTCCTGCGCTTGCGGCAGGTGCGACGGAAGCCGGTCGCTCCGATGGCGGCCCGCGCCTGGTCGTCGTACCGCGGGTGATCTCCGGCCGCGACGAGGCGGCCGTCGCCGCCGCACGCGACGACTTACGTTCAGAGCTCGGCTTCCTGTACTCGACCCCGGCGTATCAGCGCACTCTCGAGCTGTTCGGGCTGCATGACGTCTGCACTCGCCTCAACGAACATGCCCGCCGCAAGGAATGGTCTGCCCTCACCGATATCATCACCGATGATGTTGTCGCCCAGCTGATTCCGCAGGGGACCTACGCGGATCTCCCCGATGTGCTGGCCTCCTGGTACAGCCGACTGTGCGACGGCATCGCGCTCGATACGCCTTCCCATCCGGATAACGACGGCGACTTCGCGGCGATGGTCGGTGACATCAAGGCGATTCCGACCCGCGGCACAGGGCGATCACCAACGTGACCGATGTGAACGCCGTGCCGATCCGCGACGAGACGATCCGCTTGGGTCAGTTTCTGAAACTGGCGGGCCTGATCGACAGTGGAGCCGACGCCAAGGCGGTCATCGCCGACGGACTGGTCGTCGTCAACGACACCGTCGAACGCCGCAGGGGCCGACAGCTCCGCGCGGGCGACACCGTGGAATACGACGGCCGGCGCGCCCGCGTCAGTTGACCTTCGCGATGGCCACCTGCACGCCGTCGCCGATCGCGCTGCCGCCGGCGGGCTCGCCGAATTCGAAGCTGGTGGCCAGGATTTCGCGCGCGATGAGCTCGCTGTGGG
>CAZOIX010000818.1:0-2512 GCA_964579685.1 uncultured Mycobacterium sp. | reverse complement strand
CCTCATCGTGGCGATTTTCGCCGCCTCGGTCGGCGCGTCCGTGCTGATCGCCGTGATTCGAGCCCGCTAACCCACGCGAAGCGAAAGGTGTTGGCGGCGTGGGTGATTGTCGGCTCGGCGTGTTGATCGGCGACCGCAACCGGCCCTGGTGGATTCTGACCGCCGCGAGTTCGGTGCTCGGGCTCGTCGTCCTCGATGAGACTGTCGTCGGGGTCGCGCTGCCGACGATACGCAACGACCTGGCGATGACCGAAGTCGCCAGCCACTGGGTCGTCAACGCGTACCTGCTGACCTTCACCTGCTTTCTGGCCCTGGGCGGCAAGCTCGGTGACATACTGGGCCGACACCGGGTCTTCCCGGTCGGCGCCGGCCTGTTCCTCGTCGGATCGGCACTGGCCGCTGTGGCACCGTCGGGCGGTGCGTTGATCGCGGCCAGAGCGCTACAGGGCGCGGGGGCGGCCGTGACCTTCCCGGCATCGATGGCGATCGTCACCCAAGCGTTTCCGCCCGAACGTCGTGGTGCCGCCTTCGGGGTGCAGACCACCATTGCCGGCTGCTTCATGGCCGCGGGACCGCTTGTCGGTGGCGCCTTCTCCGAAGCCCTCTCGTGGCGCTGGATCTTCGGAATCAACGTGCCGATCGTGGCGCTCACGGCCGGCATCTTGATGGCGCTGCTCGACCGCTCGCGACGAGCCACACCAACGATGGCGACGTTCTCGCCGGCTCGATTCGACTATCCCGGGTTGGCGGCGTTGGTGGCCGGCCTGACCGGTGTCACCGTCGGGCTGATGCAGTCCACCGACTGGGGGTGGGGTTCGCCCGCGGTGATCGGTGCGCTGGTCGCCGGCGTCCTGTTCCTCGCCGCGTTCGTCGCCATCGAGCTGAAGAGCTCCGATCCGCTCGTCGAACTCGATCTGCTGACCATTCCGGCCTTCACGGGCGGAAACGTTGTGTTCGCGATGTTCCAGTTCGAGAAGATGATCGTGTTCGTCTTTCTGGCGCTGTTTCTGCAGCACAATCTCGGCCGTAGCCCCATCGAGGCCGGGCTGGTGGTCAGCGTGGCGATCGTCCCGACGCTCATCACCTCCCGGCTGGCCGGCAAGGTTCGTGACAAGCGCGGAGCCCGGGCGCCGCTGACCATCACGCTGCTCGTTACGGCCGCGATCGTTGTCGTCATCGGCATGGGAACGGTGGTGCGCAGCGAGGCGCTCATCGTCGCGGTTCTGGTGGTGTGGGGCGCGATCATGCCGTTCATCGCGGTCACCGCCCGGCCCGCGCTGATGGGGGCGGTCCCCGCCGAGAAGCAGGGCCAGGCCAGCGGCGTGAATCTGAGCATTCAGATGCTCGGCGGCACCGTGGCCATCGCCGTCGCCAGCCCGCTGCTGATCATCACCGGTGCTTACTGGCCGATATTCGTGCTGACCGGGATCGGTGTCGCCGCAGCTGCCTTGATCGCGTGGCGAATGATCGACCGCCCGGTGTAACTGCACCTGCGCCGTAATCGACCGTGTTGACGACGGTGTCGATACCCTCTTGAAGGTGTCCTGGACTCGATCACGTCTGGCAAGCCGCGTAGCACCCGCGTGAGTCGCCGGGAGCAGTGGCGGTCGGCGAGTGGGCTGTTCGTCGTCGTGGCGTTGGCCTACTCGGTTGGTGCGGTGCTGTCGTGGCAGTCGTTCGGCGCCGGGGTGGGGCCGGCTTTCTTTCCCCCCGCCGGGGTCACCGTGGCCGCGATGCTTCTGACGCCGCGATCACGCTGGGCAGTCATTGTCACCGCGATAGTCGTGGCGGAATTGGCCGTCGACTTCTTCTACGGCGCCGGCGTACGCGCTGCTTCAGGCTTTGCGTTGGCCAATTCGGTGGAGCCCGCGGTCGGGGCATCGATCGTATTGGCCTGGTGCAAAGGCGCGCCCGACCTGCGCGCGCGCGGAGATCTGGCCAAGTACGTCGCGGGGGCTTGCCTGGCGGGCCCGCTGGTAGGCGGATTGATCGGAGGCGCGGTCAGCGCAGCGTCCAACGACACCTCCTGGGGCACAGCCGTATTGCACTGGTGGGCAGGCGACGGAATCGGCGCACTGGTAGTGGGTGCGCCAATCCTGCTGTGGCCCAAACAATCTGCGCTACTGCGCGCGCGACTTGCCGAAACTGCCCTGGTGACTGCCGTTACCACTGCGCTGTCGCTGGCGGCGTTCTGGTGGCAAGTGCCACCGACGTTGCTGCTGCTACCGGTGATGGCGTGGGCGGCGTTTCGGCTCAACGTGATCGGTGCCGCGATGGCCGGTGCGGTGCTGGCCTTCACCCTCAATTTCATGACGGGCTCGGGGCGCGGACTGTTCACCGTATTGAACTTGGGAGCGCAGGCCCGGCTCGCAGTGACGCAGGCCTTCATCGCGGTCATCGTGCTGGTCGCCATGCTGATCGCGCAGGAAGCAGCCGGCCGCGTCGCGGCGGTCAGGCGAGGTGATGCCGAACGCCGTGAGCGGGATCGGCTCCAGACGCTGGCGCAATTGGC